>JAFUZB010000408.1 GCA_017476845.1 Clostridia bacterium | reverse complement strand
GATGATGCCGGGGTTGGAGAGAAGCGCTTCGATCTTCTCCTCCCCATATTCCGCTACCGTCCGGGGATCAAATCCGTCAAAGGCGGCACGGTAGTTTTCCTCTCGCATGAGGATCGTTGCCCAACTCAGCCCTGCCTGTGCGCCCTCCAGAATTAGCATGGCAAAAAGCTCCGTGTCCCGGTGCTCGGGTTTCCCCCATCGCTCGTTGTGGTAGTGCTTCATTGCCTCCGAGCCTGTTTCCCAGCCGCAGCCTTGCTTTTCCATTGTCTCACGTCCTCTTTTCTCGGATTTCCCGGATCACCCACGCGGCCCCTTTGGCACAGCGCATGTCCGGCTCCCGGAAATGGTTGCCCGGGTTCCACTCCAAGGTGCACGTATTCCCCTGCGCCTTGAGAAGCGCATACTGCGCTCGGATGGCCTCGCCGACATGCGACATCACCGGATGGCGCGTCTTTTCCTCCCGGTCCCCCAGTGACAGGTACACCGGCACCTCGGGCCTGAGGCACCCGGCGGCATAGTCCGTCCATCCGGGAAACCAAACCGAGGGTGACACCGCGGCAAAGCCGGAAAATACATGGGTATGACAGGCACAGTAGAGGGCGAAAAGTCCGGCCAGGGAGTATCCGCACAGTATGTATGCCCCGCTGCTTCCGCATGCATTCTCCAGGGCCGGAAGGGTCTCTTCTACGAGCGACCGCATTGTCTCCTCGGCGCCGCTCCCAAAAGGCCGATCCCCGAAGACCGCCTCCGCCTTCCACGGAGAGAGCTCCTCGCCCCAGTCGCGGACAGGAAAGGCGACGATGCTCGCCTCGCCGCCAAACAGGCTGTCCAGCGTCTGCTGCTCCCTATCCAGCGTTTCTCTCTCCTGCGCGTCGCACGGCCGGATCACCCGAAAGTGCGCTTCCTCTCTCCATACGGTGAGTCTGCGCTCACCTAATCCTATCTCTCGCACCGCTGTCCTCCCCGTAAAAACGCCCTGAGGCGTTCTTTCCTCAGGGCATGGTTCGCGCTTTGTCGCTGAATTCCTGCGAAGATTCATAATACCGGGCCTGGGCCGTCCACATTTCCCGGTACAATCCGTTCTTGCCGCTGAGCTCCTCATGGCTCCCGCGCTGGACAAGCCGTCCCCGGTCGAACACCAGAATGTCCTCGCAGAACCTGCACGAGGCAAGACGATGGGAAATATACAGGGCCGTCTTCCGTCCGACCATACGGTCAAAGCCCGAAAACACCTGGCACTCCGCCTCCGGGTCCAGTGCAGCGGTCGGCTCATCCAAAATCACAAAGGCGGCATTGCGGTACACAGCCCGCGCCATGGCCAGCTTCTGCCGCTCCCCGCCCGACAGGTTTTCTCCCTCGCCGTAAAAGCCTTTGCCGATAGGCGTGTCGGCGCCTCTGTGCAGGCTTTCCATGCGCGCAGTTAGGCCGGCGCGCGAGACGGCGTCCCGGAGCCGCTCCTCCTCCCAGCCTTCCTCGCAGCTCACAATTTCACCCAGGCGAAAGTCAGGCAGACAGAAATCCTGGAAGACAACACCGAAGAGGGCCATATACTCCTTCGGGTCATACTTTCGTATGTCAATCCCGTTGACGCGGATGACCCCCGAGGTCACCTCGTAGAGCCCGCACAGGAGCTTGATAAAGGTCGTCTTGCCCGATCCGTTCCGCCCCACCAGTGCCATCCTTTCTCCGATCTCAAACTGGACCGTGACATCCTCCAGTGCCCAGTCCTCCCGACCGGGATAACGGAAATACACATGCTCAAAGGATACAGAGAACCTGTCGTCCTGGCGCTTCTCTACGGGGATCGTCCCTTCTCTTGGCAGATCCAGCTCCATGAAATCCAAAAGCTTGATCGCATACATCCCGCTGTAGCCGATCTGGCTTAAGCTGTCCCCCAGCCGAAACATGCATTCCGACACGTGCCTGACCGACTCAATGAACCGTACGACACTGCCCAGAGTGATGAGTCCCATGAACCCGTACCAGGCAGAGAAGAGATACGCCAGTATCATGGCGAGGTTAGCAATACCCTGAAAGCAGGTCCCTCTGCGGAGATTTCTGGAAAGGAACCATTTTCTGAGGCGCCCAAACGCTTCCCGGTTCCGCTTCACCTCCCGCTCAACCGTCTTTTCCAGACCGTTGACCCGGATATCCTTCTGGGTGTCCGTCGTGGCAAACAGGCGCAGGTAATACTTTCGGACCGTATCCAGCGGCGCAATGTCCGCATCATACTTTTCCGACATCGTGCGATATTCCCGGTGCACAAAGTGCGTATTGGCAATGCAGATGAGGAGAATCAAAAGAAGAAACAGGAAGGTGCAGGCATAGGAGCCGGGAAACCCTACCGCAAGCGCCGCGGCGCCCCGCAGCGGCGGCACCACAAGCACGCACGCGGACACAATGACAATCAGATTCGCGCACAGATGAATGATCCCGTCCAGCACCATGCCCAGGACGCCAAAGCGGGAAAACCTTCCGGTAATCGCGTCCCGCTCCCTTCGGATATCCGGATTGTCCAGGGTCTCAAAGAGCAGCTGCATGCTCTTTTCACTCACCGGACGGTTCTGCTGCTCCAGAATGTACTCCAGCCTTCGGTTGACCATGCGCTCACTGACCCCGTAGAGCGCATGGATGAGAAACATAACGAGAATGCCGACGAGCGCACGGCCAATGAGGCTCTCCGCGCTCTCGCCCCGGCTCACACCATCCAGCACCGCGGAGGTGAGAAAGACATAGACCATAGGGGTGACACCGCTAAGCAGTCCCTCCAGGACGCAGGCGATCACCATCGCGGGCATCCTTCCAAGGAGGATTCCCGTAAGCCTTACATAGGCGCCAAGCTCCTTTCTGCTCATCTTCACCCCTCCATATAGCTTCTTTTTCTCTCCGCTTCAGCACGCTCCCGGTAATACCGGCTCTGCATCTCGTAGAGCTCGGCATACCGCCCGCCGCTTTCAAGGAGCGTCTCATGTGTCCCTTCCTCCACGATGCTTCCCTTCTCCATGAGCAGAATCCGGTCACAAAAACGCGTACTGGCCAGGCGGTGGGAGATAAAGATCACGGTTTTCCCGCCCACCGCCTCGCGGAAGTTGGTGTACATAGCGTACTCGGCCAAAGGATCCAATGCGGATGTCGGTTCGTCCAGGATCGTGACCGGGGCATTGCGGTAAAGGGTTCTGGCAAAGAGCAGCTTCTGCTTTTCCCCGCCCGACACCTCCACGCTGTCCGGATAGACGCCGCGTCCGAGCCTTGTCTTTCCCTTCTGGGGAAGACGTTCATAGACCTCCAGTGCACCGGCAAGGGATAGCGCCCGGGTGAGCGCTTCCGCGTTTTCGCCCTCCATCGCCTCCGCCTGCCCTGTCAGGTTTTCATCGAGGGTAACCGGCAGGAAATCAGAATCCTGGAACATGACACAAAGCAGCCTTCTGTACTGTTCCCGCGTAAAGTCCTCCCTGGGATGCCCGCACAGTAGGATCTCCCCGCTGTCCGGGATAAGGAGGGCGCAGATGAGCTTGACCAAAGTCGTCTTTCCGGTGCCGTTGAGTCCGATCAAAGCCAGCTTTTCCCCCGCGGAAACGGTCATGGTCAGATGCGATATAACGCTCTCTTCGCTTCCCGGATAGGTGAAGGTGACATAGCGGAGGGTAAGCGACACGCCCTTTTGGATCATCTCCGCGATCTCCTCCTCGGTAAGCTTTTCCTCTCTTCGCCACGTGCTTTCCACCGCAAGGAACCTTTGGAAGTAGGCCGCGGAGCCCTCAAGGGTGTTCCAGTCCATCGCGCGCCTGAGCACATACTCCAGATGAAAGGACAGTGTCGAAATGCCGCTGAAGAGAAAGACAAAGGTCGCGGGCGACAGACTCCCCTTGCCCAGGAGCGAAATCAGATAGAGATAGGCCACGGCATCCCGCGCGAGGGTAAAGACGGCGCTTGTCATGTTGCGCCCGAAATACCACCAGTGAATCCGGCTGTAGCACGCTTCCATTGCCTTCAGGTTCTCATCGAACCGCTTCAGGATCAGGTCTGCCATGCGATAGATCCTGATATCCTTGCCTGCCACCGGGTCCATGGTCAGGTCGGTCAGATAGGCACAGCCCTTCGCATAGGCGCTGATCGTCCCATGGTACTTCCTGTGTACCCCGCGCGCCGCCTTGAGAAGACCGATATTCACGCCCACCGACACGACGATGATGGCAAGCAGCAGCAGACTCACGCGGCCGATAGCCACACTGAAGACAAGGCATACGAGAAGATCCGTGAAAATCCGCATGACCCCTGTTCCCTCGTAAAAGCCCCGACTGTTCTGAGCGCTGGCGTAACTGCTCGCATAGGCCTCCCTGATCTCCTCCCGGTCGATCTGGGAGGCATCCATGCGCGCAGCGTGCGCGATAAATCGCCCGGTGAGATAATCCCGAAGAAAATCCCGGTCCTCCCCGATATAGTCGCGCATGAGGTCCGCGCAAACCTCACAGACAAGGAGCACAAGCCCCCGAAGCAGGATGCCCAGGAAGAGCTCCTTCATACTCCCTGCCCCTGCCAGGGTATCCACGATCCACGCGGGCAGCCGGGAGGCAAGATAGGCTCCCAGCGTGCCCGGCACGGGAAGGGCAAAGAAGCAAACCACCAGAAAGGGATCAAAGCGGCGCATCTCCGAGAGGAAAAACCGCAGGATCGCAAAGGGTCCCTCCTTGCCCTTCCACTTCTCGGCATAGATTCCGTAGGTATCGTTCATAGCCCGTCCGGAGGCCTTGGGTCTCCGGCTTTTTCCCTCCTCCCGTACTTCCCAAAAACAAAACGGAGGCAGTGCAGCATCTCCTTTTCCGTCCTGAAAATGCCTTTTCTGCCTCTGATGCTTGCTCGCAGGTCAAAGCCCTGCAGCGCCAAGAATACACGCTTTCCGCCTGTCCGTGGGCCGTTTTTCCCAAGCGGTCAGAAAAAACGCACGAGCGGTCAGGTGTGCAATGGAAGAAGGACCTCGGTGGCAAATACCCCTTCCTCGCTCTGGCGGTTAATCACCCCGCCGTACCGCTTCACCGTGCGGTCGATCCGCATCAGCCCAAACCCGCTGTGTCCGGCCTTGGAGGAGAGGAAGTGTCCGTTTACCCGTTTCGCCCTGCCCTGCATGCTGTTGGTCACGGAGATATAGAGTTGGGAGCGTACGATATCGATATAGATGCGGATGAACCGCTCGCTCTCCGCCTGGGCCATCACCGCCTCCATGGCGTTGTCCAGAAGGTTCCCGAGGATCACCGAGAGGTCCACGCCCCCGATCCCGATCTCCCCCGGCACCCGCGCTGTGGCATCCACCGGGATCTTCCGGTCACGCATGAGGGTGAGCTTGCTGTTGAGAATCGCATCGACCATGACATTGCCCGTCTTGAGGACCGTGTCCACGCGCGTCAGATCGCTCTCCAGGGAATCCAGGTAGTGCAGCGCCTCCTCGCTCTCCCCGAGCATCAGCTGCGCCTTGACGGTCTGAATGTGATTTCTTGTGTCGTGCCGCCAGGCGCGCATCTGGGTGTACATCGACCGGATCTCGTCATAGTGTCCCTTCAAAAGGTCCTCCTGGAAGCGCCGCAGACGCCTGTCGCTCAGATAAGGCACAAGGAAGATCCACGCGAGGACATTGGCGAGAAGCAGGACACCCAGAAAGATCTTGATCCCCATGTCCTCATCCCTCTCCTTCCCGTCCATAGTACGTCGCAAAGGCATGCATCACTTTTCCGAGCTCCCGCCGGCTGACCGGAAGGGTAGTCCCGTCATCCAATGTGAGCACGCTTCTATTGACCTCGCACACATGCCGGAGACTTACCACAATACCGCGGTGACAGCGCACGCCATCCCCGCTTTCCCGAAGCTTTTCCTCCATCTCGCTGAGCGGCAGGCTCAGCACATGGACACCTTCCTCTGCATGGACCTCCAAGTGGTGGCCCGTCGCTTCCACATAGCGTATCCGGGAGGGCAAAAGGGCTACCGTTCCTTCCTGCGTTTTCAGGATCAGCGGCTCCTCCTTGGCCCGCTCTGAAAGAAGCCTATCCAGCACCCGAAAGAGCTTTTCCTTCTCCACGGGTTTGATGAGATAGTGCAGGGCACCCACGTCGTACCCCTCGGGCATATACTCGTCAAATCCGGTCACAAAGAGGAGAGGCACATGGGCTCCCTTGTCCCGCAATCGCCTGGCAAGCTCCATGCCATTGAGCCCCGCCTCCAGCATGATATCCAGGATGAGGAGATCCCAGGTTCTGTCGTCCTCCCAGGCAAAGAGAAAGGCGTCCGCACTCGGAAAGACGCGCACGGAAAGCCCTTCCCGCCGCTCCCGCGCCCACGCCTGCAAAAGGCCCTCCGTGAGCCTTGCCTGGGGCGCTTCATCCTCAAGGATCGCAATGCGCATGACTGTCCTCTTTCTCTTCTTTTCTCATCTATCCTTTAAGAAGCCCGTCCTCCACCTTGAGCGGCACAAACTGCGGCCGCTCATTTGGGCTCTTGT
>JAFUZB010000407.1 GCA_017476845.1 Clostridia bacterium | reverse complement strand
TTGCAGCAGACAGCGTAAATCCCACAGGTCTTGCGGTTACCTGCCAGGACCAGAAAAGTCAGCTGCGCAACCGTGAGACAGCCATGAAACTGCTCAGGTCCCGGCTTCTGGAATCCATGCGCACTGAGGCGGATGCCGCCTACGCCGAGCGGCGGCGTATACAGGTAGGAACAGGTGACCGATCTGAGCGCATCCGCACCTACAATTTCCACGAGGGCAGGGTGACCGATCACCGCATCGTACTGACCCTCTACCGAATTGATGACATCATGAACGGGGATCTCGACGAGATCATCCAAGCACTGCAGATGACCGAGCAGCAGAAAAAGCTCGAATCCCTTGCCGCCTCGTAAGCGGCAGAAATAGCAAAGAAGGCATAGCACATGATCACAACGCAGGTATTGCCTGCCACCAAGGAAAGCCTGGAGGAAGCCTCCAGGCTTCTGCATACAGGGGAGCTGGTCGCCTTCCCTACCGAGACCGTCTACGGCCTCGGTGCCAATGCGCTCGACCGGGAGGCTGTGCTCTCCATTTTTGCGGCTAAAGGCCGCCCTGCGGATAACCCGCTCATCGTCCATATCTATGAGGAATCGCAGCTGGAGGATCTGTGCGAGATTCCGAAGGGTGCCCGCCCGCTCATGGAAAAATTCTGGCCAGGTCCCCTCACCATCCTCATGCCGAAAAAGGATACGATTCCGCCGGAGGTCACAGCTGGCCTTCCCACCGTTGCCATGCGTATGCCATCCCATCCCGTGGCAAGGGAACTGCTGCGCGTGTGTGGCCTGCCCATCGCGGCACCCTCAGCCAACCGCTCCGGCAAGCCGAGCCCAACCTCCAGCCACTATGTCTATCAGGACATGCAGGGGCAAATTCCGCTGATCCTGGATGGTGGGGACTGCGATGTCGGACTGGAATCCACCGTGCTGGATCTCACCCACGGAACCCCTACGATCCTGCGTCCCGGCGGTGTAACAAAGGAAATGCTGGAGGAGGTCCTTGGGCCAGTGGAGGTCGCAGGCAGCGTGCTCAGACCACTGAAGCAGGGCGAGGTCGCCCTTTCCCCGGGAATGCGCTATAGGCACTACTCCCCGGAGGGGGAGGTGACACTGGTGCAAGGGGAGGAAGCAGATGTTGTCAGTGCCCTGCATAAGCTGTGCCGGGAGGCGGAGGAAGATGGGCACAGCGCCTGTGTCATGTGCTTTACTGAGCATCTCTCCCAGCTTTCCGACTGCCATCCGCATGACATCGGCTCCATCCATGACCCTGCAAGCACGGCCCATCGCCTGTTCGATACCCTCCGCCGTCTGGATGATGAGGGAATGAAGCTGATCTTCTCCGAGGTCGTCCCTGCAGAGGGTGTCGGGCTTGCCGTCATGAACCGTCTCGGCCGAGCTGCGGCCTTCCGAATGCTTTCCGCATCCGATGTGCTCGCAGTAACCTAAGATTAATAAACGACCTTCCGTTGCTGACCAAAGCCGCGGAAGGTCGTTTTCTTTCGATAGGGTTACGCGTCCGAACGCGCGAATGCGTTTTTCATACCAAGGCTTGCTGTAAACAGGACCTGCTGCAGTGCCTCCTGGGTCGCTTCTTGGAACATGTCTGCCATGGCCTGATTGGCCTGTGCACAGGTGATGCTGCCTGAAGCCAGGTCGCAGTCTGAGCGCTCCAGCATTTCATGGGCTAGCGCATGCACCCTGTTCTGATAGCGCTCAATGGGCGAAGCACACTGCTGGAAATGCGCATCTGCCATGACCGCAAGGAGACGGTTGGCCCAGTAACAGTTGTCCGTGGACACCTCCTTGCCCGTATCGCGAAGATAAGCGGGCATGTCCTCCACTGCCGTGTAGAGCGGGATCATGGCATTAAAGACATTAGAGCCCATCGCGATCCACTGAATATCCCGGTATGCGCCCGGCATATACGGTCTGATCTGGGTGAGTGCAAGCATGTTGTTGCGGTTCACACCAATGGGGCGGAACTGACCACGGTGGCTTGCCTCCCCGTGGTGGGCATACGGGTCATACACCGTACCCTGGAAATGATCCGAGAGCACATACTTGATGTCCTCCACCGTGATCTTCTTTTCCGGCACCAGACACCAGGGGAGGTTGTCCGAATGCGGCCGAAAATCGGCATGCTCCCCCTCCCAGACATAGGTGGTCGGGTTCAGGAATTTCTCCATCGTCCAGGCTCTGGGCGTATTGTACGTATGGTCTGCATCATCCCGACTGCCGAATACCGCGCGCACATCAAAGGCGGTATCTTCCTCCAGCGGAAGGTCCGTCATCCGACGGTCGAGGTGATGCGCACGAATGAACGAGAGGAGATCGTCCGAGCATAGGTTATCCTTCTTCTCGCCAAAGGCATCCCGAAGGTCCAGCCTGTCAATTCCCTGCTGATTGGGTACCACTGCATAGGCATTATCCGGCACGCGCTTTGCAATCCAGTGATGTCCGCCTATGGTCTCCATCCACCAGATCTCATCGACGTCCTGGAACCCGATCCCGTTCATCTCATAGGTGCCATAGGTATCAAGCAGTTTGCCCAAGCGCAGCACGCCCTCTCTGGCCGAACGGATATAAGGCAGGGTGATCGTGAGGAGATCCTCCTCGCCAATTCCCGTCTTCACCAGCGGGTCGCTTCCCAACACGCGCGCATTGCTTGTGATCGTCTCCGTCTCTGTCATGGCTACATGGCAGCTGTTGATTCCTGCCTCGCCCCAGATGCCTTCGTCGGCGAGCGCATTGGGCACAGCGGTATAACGTAGCGGATCATCCGGAAGATCGATCTCTACCTTTGAGATCACCGAAACATAGTGGCGCACCTGCTCCTCCGGGCGCACCACAATCATCTTCTTGGGCGCAAAGCTGCCCGCACCGGAATCCTCATTGCGTGCCATGAGCGTGGAGCCGTCATAGCTCGCATGTTTTCCTACCAGAATGGTTGTGCATCCCACAGGGAATCCCTCCTTTATTGTTCGCTTGGATGTCACGGGAAGTATAGCATGTTTTCCCCTTCCCTGCGCGGGAAATCCCCCACTTCCACAGGTGCATTGACACTTTTCGCCCGCGCATGGTATATTGCTTTATACCTATTTCACAAGGAGGTTACCCATGAAAAAGCTTCTCTCCCTGGTCCTTGCCCTCGCGCTGGTATGCGCACTTATGGTGACTGTGCATGCAGAGGATGCGCCCACTGTATTGCAAGTTTCCGTACCCTCTTCTCTTCGCGAAGGCGCGGAGATTCCCGTCTTCCTCACCCTGCCTGAAGCACCCGATGCGTCCACCGGTCTGGTCATCATGATTCACGGCCATGGCGGCAATCACAATGAATGGGGCGGCTTTGACGCGATCTCCGGCGGTGTCGCCGAAGCAGGCAAGATTGTAGCCACCCTGGACTTCCCTGGCTGCGGCGACAGCACCGAGTCTTTCCAGCTCAATACCATGACCAACATGAAGCAGGACGTGCTCGATGTGATCGCCTATGTCCAGGCAACCTACGGCGTAGAGGACGTGGCAGCCTTCGGTTATTCCATGGGCGGACGCATCATCCTGGAGCTTCTTGCCGAGGAAAAAGCGGCCTTCAGCGCAGTGGAATTCGTCGCACCCGCCGAGGACTATGAGGATCTTAAAGGCCTCTTCGGCGGCCCCGAGGCCTGGGAAGAACTCAGTAAGACCGCCCATGAGGAAGGCTTTGTGGTGTTCACCACCATCTATGGTCAGGTACAAGAGCTGAGCGCTGCCTGGTTTGATGATCTGGCCAAGTATCCTGACGGCCTGGCCGAAGCCGCCAAGGCAAAGTATGAGGGAAGCGCAATTGTGATCTATGCCACCGACGATGAAGCGGTCCACCCGGACATATCCCAGGGTGTCGCAGACGTCTTTGGCTGCAAGGTCATCAACACCTATACCGCAGGACATTCCTACAGCTTCTACAGTGATGATCCCGATGTTGTTTCCACCGTCAACGGAAACTCCATCGCCTATCTCGCCGATCCCGCCGCTTTCCTGGCCGAATAAGCCCCTGGCCGCAGCCTATGGCTGCGGCCTTTCCTTTTCCCTGTCCTTCTGTTGTTCTGCTTGCCCCCTGAGCGCCTTTTGGCTTGTGCGAACCCGACAGGCATGCTATCATGCCCTGTGTAAGCCATTTTACGAAAGAAGGAAGAGCCCTATGAATCTTGTCTGTCTGGACCTTGAGGGCGTGCTCGTCCCCGAAATCTGGATTGCATTCTCGGAAGCCAGCGGTATTCCCGAGCTGCGCCGCACCACCAGGGATGAGCCGGATTACGATAAGCTCATGCGCTATCGCATCGACATCCTCAAATCGCACGGTCTCGGTCTTCCCGATATCCAGCGCACGATTGCCACCATTGATCCCCTGCCCGGCGCAAAGGAATTCATGGATCAGCTGCGCAGCGAAACGCAAGTCATCATCCTCTCGGACACCTTCGAACAGTTCGCCGCTCCGCTCATGAAAAAGCTTGGCTGGCCGACTATCTTCTGCAACAGCCTGGAAGTGGCAGAAAACGGTGAGATCACCGGCTATCACATCCGCGTGCCCAAGAGTAAGCTGAGCACGGTTACCGCCCTGCAGTCCGTAGGCTTTGAAACCATCGCCGCAGGCGACAGCTACAACGACCTGGCCATGATCCAGGCAAGTAAGGCCGGTTTCCTTTTCCGTACCACGGAAAAGATCCGTCAGGATTATCCCG
>JAFUZB010000406.1 GCA_017476845.1 Clostridia bacterium | reverse complement strand
GTCGGTGAAGGAAAATGGACGTTGGACAGTTCGCAATCTAACGAAGCCACGAAAAACGCTTGCCGATAAACTTCTTTTTCCGACAGGAAAGGTTTTATGGTGAGTTTGGGGTTCACCGACCTAAAAATCCGAATTGTTCTGTTGCGGCACATGATCTTTAGCTTAATCGATTAAGTTGTATGAATTTTCAAAAACTGTTACAAATCTTTCCGCGTGCTTTTATACCAGATTGTACATTTATCAGATGCAACTTATCCATTTTGCACTGGATTTGGCGTTTGTGGTCAAACTTTGGCGACTTCGCCCATTGTATCCCAGGCCGATTTGGCTATAATGCCGCATGTCAGCGATCCCGCTGCATTCCCGGCCATACAGCCGGACCATCCTGATGATCTGTTCATACACTTGGGAGGCCTGATCATGAGCAGAACAGAAGCTATCGAACATTACCGCGAGGCACTTCGCCGCGGTCAGAAATACTACCACGCCTGCGTATCGCAGGGTTCCTTCCCCTATCCGCAGGTCCTGGAGAACATTTTCCCGGAATCCCGCGCCGCCGCACGCCAGGATCTTGGCGTGCTGGAAATCCCCGCCGATGCTATTGTCGGCACCCTCGCCGACGGCCGCAAGGCAGCCTTTGCCGGCAACTTCATGCCGCTGCTTGCCGAGACCACCGAATTCGCCGCCAAATGGATCAATCTGTGCGAGGCGCACCTTGGGCCCAGCGGCATCACCGACCCGATCACCTGCTTTGAATACATGGGGCGTTTCTATGTCCAGGAGGGACACAAGCGGGTATCCGTCCTGCGCTCCTACGATGCCCCCTCCATCACGGCGAAGGTGACTCGCCTTTTCCCGACATGGTCGGAGGATCCGGCGGTCGTCGCCTACTACGAGTTCCTGGAATTCTTCAAGCGCTCCGGCATCTATGTCCTGCAGTACACCCACCCCGGCTGCTTCCGCAAGGTCGAGGACGCCATGGGCTTTGCACCCGATCACGTCTGGACAGAGGAGGAGCGCGCTGATTTCCTGAGCATGTTCTGGGTGCTGCGTGAGGCCTGCGGTGAGGAGATTCTCCGTCAGGTCCCCGACCACTCCCTCAGCGAGGTCCTGCTCTCCTGCCTGGAGCTCTATCCCTACGAGCAGCTCAGTCCCCTGGGCGAGTCCGACATGAAGAAGCGCATCAATGCCCTCCTGCCGGACCTAAAATACGCCTCCGAGGAGGAAAATACCGATAACGCCACCGTCAGTACCGAGCCGACCATCCCCGAAAAGGGTCTGGTCAGCCGCATCCTGGACGGACTCTCCCATCCCGTGCTCAATGTCGCCTTCATCCATGTCAATACGCCCCAGACCAGTGTCTGGACACTCGGCCACGATGAAGGGCGCAGGCACATGGAGGAGGCCCTGGGCAGTCAGGTCCGGGTCACCAACTACTTTGTCAACGGAAAAAGTGCAGAGTATCTCATGGAGAAAGCGGTCACCGAGGACAATGCCCACGTCATTATCGCCACCGCGCCCACCCTGCTTGGCGCAGCACGCCAGTGCGCCGCCCTGCATCCCGGTGTGAAAGTTCTGGTCTGCGCCCTCTCCGTCCCCTATGTCGGCGTGCGCACCTACTACAGCCGCATTCATGAGGCCAAGTTCATCTCCGGCGCCATCGCGGGCACGCTTTGCGGTGATCGGCCCGTGGGCTACATTGCCCGCTATCCCATCCTCGGGGTGCCGGCCGCGATCAACGCCTTCGCCCTGGGCGTGCGCATGACCAACCCCAATGCCAAGGTGCTCGTCGAATGGTCCTGCCTGGAGGGCGATCCCGCAAGACGCCTCCATGACGCAGGCGCCCGCATCATCTCCGGCCATCCCGTGGCCGCCAACACCCCCTCGAATGTCGCCCCCGGCTGGTCCACCTCCTTCATGGAGGACGACGGCACCATGACCCCGATCGCCTCAGATGTCTGGGACTGGGGACGCACCTATGAGCAGATGATCCGCTCCATTCTCGCCGGTGCCTGGGATTCAGCAGCCCCGCGCGGCAACTCCGTGAGCTACTGGTGGGGCATGTCCAGCGGCGTCATCAACATTGAGCTTGCCGATACCGTGCCCTACGGCGTGCGCCAGCTGGCAGGGATTCTCAAGGAAGGCATCGTCAGCGGCAGCGTTCAGCCCCTGCACGGCATGATCTATGACCAGAAGGGGATCCTTCGCGCGGACAATGATACCTATTTCAGCCCCGAGGACCTCATGCAGATGAACTGGCTGTGCGACAACGTGGTCGGCCGGATCCCGATGTTTGACGAGCTCCTCCCCATGTCCAGGGAAACCACGAAGCTCCTGGCCCTGCCCCAGGAGACGGAGGAAATTGCGAAAGAAGACACGCCTTCTCAGGAAGAGGCATAAGATCAATTAGCAACGCCGGAGATCAGCATGTAGCTGTCCTCCGGCGTTTCCGTTTACTGCCTTGCGTACTTTGCGATGAGCTCGTCCTCCAGCGCATCCTTTGCGGGATCGGGCTGCATGCCCTCCTTCTCCCACCACTGCGCAATCTGGCGCAGCCCCGTCTCCAGGTCGATCTCCGGCTTCCACTCCGGGCAGGCCGTACGGATCTTTTCGATGGAGAAGATGTGCGGGAACCGCTTTTCATACCAGATGTGCTCAAACTGCTGCGGGTCGATCTCAAAAAACTTCGCGCTGGGCAGATAGGCAAACTTGGGTTCCTTCCCCACCATCCGTCCGAAAACGCGGTACATGTCGGCCTTGCTGGCATGGTTTTCGCTGGTGATATGGAAGTCCTCGCCATAGGCCCTGGGATTCAGGCAACAGGCCAGGTACCCCCGGGCCAGGTCCGGCGCAAACGTGTAGGTGAAGACGGTCTGCCCGTCATCGTAGAGGAGCAGCGGTTTCCCTGCCTCAATGCGGCGGAGGATCCCGACATTCTGCCGGAGAATCCCGATGTTCTGCGAGCCTTCCCCATAGGTGAGCGAGGGGCGGATGACCGTGACAGGCGCTTCGCGGCCCTTGCATTCTTCCAGAAGATACCGCTCCATCCCTGCCTTGGCGGACGGATAACCGTAGGCCGGATCATCCCACCGCTGTGTCTCGCACTCTCGCACCGGCAGGTGCGCAAAGGGCTTTTTGTAGGCACAGGAGGTCGAGGTGAAGATCCAGTGCTTCGCCGCGCCCCCAAAGTCCTCCATGGTGTGCTTCGCATCCGCGGCGGACATGGAGAGCACGTCAATGACCGCATCGACCTGAAGGCCCTCCGTGGCCTTGCTGTAGGCGTCTGTGTCTCTCCAGTCGCAGCGGATGATCTCCGGTACCTCTTCAAAGTGTACGCTGCGTGTGCCCCGGTTGAGCGCGATCATCTCGTGTCCGGCCTTCAGGCCCTCCCGGATGATGGCCCGGCTGATGACGCCGGTGCCGCCAAGTACCAGTATGCGCATGTGTCTGTCCTCCCAAACAAGTCAAAACAAGCCAAGCTGTACATCCGAATGCACTATCGTCAATGAACATGTCATTATTTTCCCGGAAGCGCTGTCTTTGCAGATTCCCGAAAAGCAAAGGGCTCCCCGAACAAAACCGGGGAGCCCTTGAATTGCTTACATCATGCTGCGATAGAGCGCCTTGATTTCTTCGACGCTGGTATCACGCGGATTCCCGGGACGGCAGGCATCTGCATAGGCCGAGTCAGACAGGAAGTCGATATCCTCCTCCTTGAGGATGCCCTTGAGGTCTGCCGGAATGCCGACGTCTGCGGAGAGCTGCTTGACGGCAGCAATGGTGGCCTTTGCGGCAGCTTCATCGTCCATCGCGTCGATGCCTTCCACACCCATGGCCTCGCCGATCTTGCGATAGCGCTCGCAGGCGACGGGGAGGTTGTACTCCAGGCCGCAGGGCAGGAGGATCGCGCATGCCACACCGTGGGGAGTGTCATACAGTGCGCTCAGGCCGTGTGCCATGCTGTGCACAATGCCCAGGCCCACATTGGAGAAGCCCATGCCGGCGATGTACTGGCCCAGGGCCATGCCCTCGCGTCCGTCGGGATCGTTCTGCACGGCAGCGCGCAGGCTCTTGGAGATGAGGCGGATGGCCTCCAGATGGAACATATCAGAGATCACGCAGTGACCCTTGGTGATGTAGCCTTCGATGGCATGGGTCAGGGCGTCCATACCGGTGGCAGCCGTCAGGCCCTTGGGCATGGTAGCCATCATGTCGGGATCGACCACGGCGATCTCGGGGATGTCATTGACGTCCACGCACACGAACTTGCGCTTCTTCTCCACGTCGGTGATGACGTAGTTGATGGTGACTTCGGCGGCCGTACCGGCTGTGGTGGCCACGGCGATGGTGAACACGGCATGCTTCTTGGTGGGAGCTACGCCCTCCAGGGAGCGCACGTCGGCGAACTCGGGATTGTTGATGATAATGCCGATGGCCTTTGCGGTATCCATCGCGCTGCCGCCGCCGATGGCCACGATGCTGTCTGCTTCAGCAGCCTTGAAGGCTGCTACGCCGCTCTGCACATTTTCAATCGTCGGATTGGGCTTGATGTCACTGTAGACGCTGTAGGCGATGCCGGCTTCGTCCAGAAGATCGGTCACCTTCTTGGCGACGCCGAACTTGAGCAGGTCGGGGTCGGTGGCCACAAAAACCTTCTTGTAGCCGCGTCCCTGAAGCTCGGGAACGATCTGGGCGATGGCGCCATGTCCCTGATAGGAAATAGTATTGAGAACAATACGATCAGCCATGGGAATCTCCTCCTGTATCTTGCTTGTAGAGTTGGCATTGCTTGAATGCTCTTTAGAATAGAATTCTCCCTTGCAGGTAGATTTCCTTCCTGCACCTGCCTTTTCCAAAGAAAAAGGCTGCGCTCCCGGAAAACATGTTCCCGGGAGCGCAGCCTGTCTTTGGAAATTTGGCTTATTGCACCGTAAAGGACGTGTCCACCTATGTCTTGGTCTGAGATGTCTTTACGCTCACGGCCTTTGCCACCACCTTGTAGGTGTAGGTGCCCTTGGGCAGGGCGCCGAACTTCAGCGAGGTATTGGCTGTATACTTCAGATCAAAGCTGGTCTTGTTGGGCGTGTACTGGGCGCTCATGGCATTCTTGCCCTCGCTGTTGATCACGTAGACCCAAACGTTCGTGATCTTGCCCTTGCTCGTCTTGATGATGCCGCGGATGC
>JAFUZB010000031.1 GCA_017476845.1 Clostridia bacterium | reverse complement strand
GATATTCGGGCAGTGAAATCACAAAGTCGGCTCTTTTGATCTCCATGTGTTACCTCTTTCATTATGTGCTGGCTTTGAGTCCATCCGGCATGCTGACCAGCGCCTCCGAAAGCACTTCTTCGATCTGTTCAGCCGCTACCACCCGGAACTGGCTGAGCACATGAGCAGGAATCTCCTCAAGATCCTTGACGTTCTCCTTGGGAATGATCAGGGTTCGGATTCCGGCTCTGTAGGCCGCAAGGGTCTTCTCCTTGAGTCCGCCAATGGGAAGCACCCTGCCTCGCAGAGTGATCTCCCCTGTCATCGCCACATCCTGCCTGACCGGGATGCCTGTCAGTGCACTGGTAAGACAAGTAATCAATGTCACGCCCGCAGACGGCCCGTCCTTTTTGACAGCTCCCTCCGGCACGTGAACGTGTACATCCAGTTCCTTATAGAAGCTCTTATCCAGTCCCAAGGCATCGGAGTGAGCGCGCACCCAGCTGAAAGCCGCCTCGGCGCTTTCCTTCATCACGTCCCCCAGTTTGCCCGTCAGCTGCAGCGTTCCCTTGCCGGGCATGGTGGTGCACTCCACCTCCAGCGTCTCGCCTCCCACCTCGGTGTAGGCAAGTCCGTTGACAATGCCTACGCGGGGCTCCTTTTCCGGAGCTTCACGCGTATACCGGACCGCACCAAGGTATTCATGCAGGACCTCCGGCGTGACATCCACCGATTGGACACCAGTATCCAGCATGGTGACCACACTCTTGCGTGCCACCTTGGCAATCGTACGCTCCAGCGACCGGACGCCCGCCTCCCGTGTGTATCCTTCGATCAGACTGCGCATGATGTCTTCCGAAACATGCAGTGCATCCTTCTTCAGCCCGTGCGCATCCGCCTGTTTGGGCAAAAGATGCAGCATGGCGATGTGCAGCTTCTCTTCCTCCGTATAGGAGGGCACCTCAATGATCTCCATGCGGTCATAGAGCGGTCCCGGGATGTTGTCCACAGAGTTTGCGGTCGTGATGAACATGACTTTGCTCAGATCAAAGGGGATCTCCATGTAGTGGTCCCGGAAATCCATGTTTTGCTCGGCATCGAGTACCTCCAGCATGGCAGATGCGGGATCGCCGCGTGTGTCCATCGCCATCTTGTCGATCTCATCAAAAAGGAACACCGGGTTCATGACCCCAGCCTGCTTGATCCCAGAGATAATCCGTCCCGGAATCGCACCGACATAGGTTCTCCTGTGACCGCGGATCTCCGCTTCGTCCCGAACGCCACCAAGGGACATCTGTACAAACTTGCGTCCCACCGCCTTGGCAATAGCCCGGACAATACTTGTCTTGCCTACACCGGGAGGTCCCACAAAGCAGAGGATCGGGCCCTTCATGTCCTTTTTGACCTGGAGCACTGCCAGGTACTCCACGATGCGTTCCTTGACCTTGTCCAGCCCGTAGTGGTCTTCCTCCAAAACCTTCCGTGCCCGCTCCAGATCCAGATTATCCTCTGTCGTCTTTCCCCAGGGCATGTCCAGTATCCATTCGATATAGGTCAGACTCGTCGTGATCTCCGGTGTCCCGGGCGTCATGCGGGAGAGCCGTTCGATCTCCTTCTCGCATTTTTCCCGCGCTTCATCGTTGAGCGGCGTATTTTTCAGTCGTTCACGCAGTTCGTCCGCATCGGTCGCATCCGTGTCGCCTAGCTCGGTCTGTGCCGCCTTGATCTGCTCCCTGAGATAATACTCCCGCTGGCTCTTTTCCATCGCCTGATGGATCCGCGCGGTCATATCCTTTTCTACTCGGGCCACTTCAAGGGCGGCCACCAGCTTCTCCAGCAGCTTTTCCAGTCTGGCATGCACGGGCACGGTCTCCAGAATCTCCTGTCGGTCGGCTAGACGGAAGAGAACGTTCGCAGCCATCGTGTCCGCAAACCGATCAGGATCCTCGATGGTTACGATCGACTCCATCGTCTCGGCATTCATACGCTGGGCGACCTCTACCAGCTCGCTTAGGGTGTGGGTGCAAGCATCCATCGCAGCGGTGATCTCGGTCGTTTTCACGATGGCGGGGGTAAGCACCTGTACATGCGCTACCGGGTTCTGTCCGCGCTCCCCAATCTCCTTGAGTTCGGCGCGCGCCTCTCCCATCACCAGCACACGCATCAGGTCCCCCGGGAGACTCATCACCTGCTTGACCTCGCAGATTGTCCCCGTCCGGTATAGATCCTCGATCTCGGGCGTTTCCTTGTCCAGATCCTTCTGGGCGGTAAGAAATATCTTCCGATCTCCCGAGACTGCCAAATCCAACGCGGCCAGCGAGCGTGTGCGCGCCACATCAAAGGTCAGCGTCATCTGTGGAAAAACCATCATTTCCCGCAGCGGAATGAACGGAAGGTCCATGAACTGATTCAATTTGTCAGGCATATTGATCCTCCTGCATCAGGCAGAGAGCGCACTGCGCGTCCATCTGCCGTCGGCTGTGCCGACAAAATCCAGTATACACCATTTGTTCCGCATTTCCTAGTCATCGGAAAGACGCATCCACGGGAAAATGACAGAAGTAAAGAAAGGACAGCACGGCTGCTGTCACTTTCTTTACTCGTTTTCCCAGATCAGTGAGACCGGTGCCGCACCCTCCATCAGGTCCGAGGTGCGTACCCATCCATAGGTCCCTTCCATCTCCGCCGGTACGGTTATGCCGCTGTCCGGAAGAAGAACATATGCCTCACTTCCCTTTTCCAGAAGAACATACACGTATTGTTCTGTGGATACCCTCCCCGCGCTCAGGGAGAAAATGCCTGGCCGATTCTTCAGTGTGAGCTCCTGCCTG
>JAFUZB010000405.1 GCA_017476845.1 Clostridia bacterium | reverse complement strand
GAAGGTACCCAAGGCCGCACAGGATATATTGGAAGCTACGGAAGAAAAGGTATTTGAGATCGGTCCGGTCAGTGTGCATGTCCAGCAGCTCTATGCGGACCGACACACGGCGATGGCAAATGCGAAGATCACCATGACGGACGGTAGCGATGCGCTGCTTTGCATGACAGGCAGTCAGTTTGACCCCATCGGAGCCAATGGGGAGAACGGTGCGCAGTATGCAGAGTGTATCGGGGTCGGACAGGAAATGACATGGATGGAAGTGGCACAGAAACTGGGCTGGCCGCTGTATACAGTAGAAGCGATATTGGATCTGCCAGCCGAGTATAACGGCGGCGAGGAGATGCAGGATGTCCTCTATGACAGCGAGGGAAACTTCATCGACTTTAGTATGGCCATGCTCGACAGTGAAAAGATCGGAGAGGTGCTTCCGGCCAGCATGTTCCTGTATGTGGCTGAGATAGATCCTGCCACAGGCGAAAAAAAGAGCACGCTTTCTGACAGAGCCGATATGGAAATTGCCGTGGCGAAGGTGACAGACAGTGTGACATATACTATTCCGGAGACTTTCACTGTGGACGGCATCACGCTCACTTCCGCAAGAGCCGAGCTGACTCCGGCAGGCATCTATCTGTACACGGATTTTATGGCAGAGGCAGGGAATACGCTGGAACATTTCTATGAAACGCAGCGCACACCGGTCTGGTATGATGAGAGCGGGAGGAGCTATCCCTGGGGGCTGAATCTGTCCTATGAAATCAATACGGATGCATGGCCGGAAATTCATATGATGGGCATGATCTCCGCAGAGGAGATTCCTGATGTGCTGGTGATGCGGCTACAGGATGATAACGCAGCGGAATCGCAGGAGAGCATTCCGAGCGTGACGCTCAGAAAGTAAGAGAAAACAAGGGCTGCTGCATTTCTGCGGCAGCCCTTGATGAGAATCGGGGGGGATGAAGATGCGCAATCAACGAATCTGTCTGTGCGCTGTGATTGGTGTGCTTACATTGCTTTCCCTGTGGCAGGCAAGTGCAGAGGACGGGAGATTGAGATGTGAAGGTATTGAGCAAAACGTACTCAGCGCATGGGAGAAGATGGAAGGTGTGAGTGCATACAATCAGTGGTATGACTGGCGCGTCCCGCTGAGAGAACGTCTGTCTGCCCCGGATTCCCCGGACATCTTTATGCTCAGGAGCTACCACAATGAGGAGGGAGACCTCCTGGAGGAGGACGCACTGCTGGAATTGTCAGGGGAAGATAAGCTGGTGGCAGAAATGGAGAAGCTGCCCGGGATCTTCAGAACAGCCTTGGTGGATGAAGAAGGAAGATTCTACGGGATGCCCATGACAGCGTCATTTACAGAGGAGCTCTACAGGCTCCCGGAAGCCTGGGCGGCATCCGGATATTCCTCTGTGCACATGCCAGACAGCTATGTGGGTCTCCTGGATTTCCTTGATGTGTATACTGCGGGAGAACACGAGGGGTACTGCCTGTTTACGCATGTCGACGAACCGTATGCGGCCTACACATACCGCAGATGGCTCGTGACACGGCTTGTATGCATCTGGGAGGCGCAGGCAACTGCACAGGGAAAAGAATGCAGGTTTACGGAACCGGATTTTGTTGCACTGGCTGCGCGTGCAAGAGAAATTGGCAAGGTGCTGGACAGCGCAGAGCGCGAAAAAGTGGGACGGATCCCACTTTTTCAGGCAAGGAGTGGTCGGGGAACCACGATGGATGGAAGTGGACGATATACGCTCGAGGAGATGTGCTCACATCGCATAGGGGAAGATGAGGAAAGGGTGTTGATGGTTTCCTTTGACCTGATGGCTTGCAGGGCGGGCAGTGCATGGAGAAGCAGGGTGAATAATCTGTTTTCGATTGCTGCAGACCACAGATATTCATGGGCACAGGGTTACCTGCGACCAGGAGACATCCTGCCTGAAGTCGGAGGGGAGAATCTATCAGCACGGTTTACCCGAGAATGGGTGCAGAGCCTGCAAAGGGAGACAAGACGAGGCGTGATGGTGACAAAGAGCGTGACACGTTTCCAAGAGTGGGAAGAGATTCTCATGGAGTTCCTGTCAGAGAAAACAGAGGCAGAAGCCTTTTCTGGAAGACTGGACAGCCTGAAAGAGTAAATGGGGAAAGCGCGAGATCGAAAGAAATCGTATGAGGGATCATGTCCTTTACGTGAATCCGTTTTTGTAACGGTCTTTTTTGCCCACTCATAAGGCAAATCCTCATACCAGCGCTTGCGCCACACTGAAAAGGTAAGAAAAACTGATGATTTATCGCGCTAAGCTATAAAGAAAACGACTTAGCGAGTTTTTATCAAAACAAAAAGCATTGAAAAACAACAATTGAAGACATCTAAGCGATATGAATAAATCTCGCTAAGTATCCCATGGACGGTGGAAAAGATCATTCATATGCACGTCCGGTATCACAATTTTGTTGATGTATCATTGGATTACATTTTTTGCTGGGTTGATGCACCAGAAGGGAAACTTGAGTATCACCCTGAGATTCCAACGGACAAAGAATAGTTGCGACAGATTTTTGGAGATGTGCTTTGAGTCGGGAAGCCGCGCAAATGCCAAGCCGAAGGAAAGCATCTTCCGGATTATGGAAGAGAAGGAGTCAAATTGAGGACCATATCGGTGAGATCACCGAAATGGTCGAAATAGGTTCAGGTGCACATAGAGAATTGAAAAGCTATGAACTTTCGCGTTATGCCTGATCTGATTGTGATGAATGGCGATCTTCGAAAAGAAGTTATTGCAGTTGGACAGACATATTTTGCGGTGAAAACCCGTCAGCAAGAGTTGATTGATCAGAATGATCAGTTGTCTGAAGACCAGAAGCGGTCAGCGATACGGCGCGAGATGGCAGAACACAACAAGTCATTAGCAGATTGAAAAAAGATCTGTGGAAAAACTCGGCCAAAGGAGTGATTGATACTACAAATTTGGGCACCTTCAAAACAGCCTCAAAGCATTACTACATAAGGCTTTGAGGCTGTTTTTTGTCTTCGATTCTGTCAAAAACCGGAGTAGCATTGTTAAGCAGACAAGAGGTGTCCGGGTTGTCGAGAGAAAATCCAGCTTGGACACTTTTGTGCTAGATATTTCCCTTGGAAAGCAGAACAACTGTCTCAACATCTTTAGTCCAGCAGAACATATCAACAGGTTGTACTTTGGATAAGGTGTACCCATTTTTGACAATGAGTGCTACATCCCTTGCCAGCGTGGCGGGATTACAGGAAACGTATACAAGGCGATCCGGACCGGCGGCACATATCGCATCAATCACGATGGGCTCAAGACCTTTTCTGGGCGGGTCGACAACAATCACATTGGCTGTTTCTTCTTTCACGAGCGAAGGAAGGAGATCTTCCGCTTTACCTACATGAAAAACGGTGTTATGGAGCCCGTTGTGCTCTGCATTTAGCTTGGCATTGTCTATGGCTTGAGGAACGACTTCAATACCAATCACTCTGCGGCAATGCTTTGCAAGGGAGAGTGAAATGGTGCCGGTGCCGCAATAGACATCAAAGGCTGTATCATCAGGCTGCAACTGGGCAAACTCCAGTGCTTTACTGTAAACCTGTTCAGCCTGCAGAACATTCACTTGGAAAAAGGAAGCGGGAGAGAGATCAAAGCTGAGTCCCAGGAGTTCATCCTGCAACACTCCGGGACCATACGCGGGGAGATACCGGTCCCCGAGGATGACATTAGTATCTTTGCTGTTGACATTCACAATGAGGGAAGTGACGCCAAGCGGAGAAAAGGCAGTCTGCAGGTCATCCAAATGGGGCACCATATCTGAGGTGGCAACAAGGGTAACCATGGATTCGTGCTTTCGATTTACTCGAATGACAAGATGTCGCAGAAGTCCGCGATGATTCTCTTCGCAGTAAGGTTCCAGATGGTATTTGCGCATCCAAGATAGAAAAGTATCACAGATCGCATCTGTAGGTTCCATGGCGTTAGGGCAAGAGCGGATCGGGATCAGGCGATGACTTCTGGGAGCATAGAACCCAAGTGCAGGATCGTTCCGTGTACCGCTGATGGGAAAGGAAGACTTATTCCTATAATGGAAGGGATTGGACATTCCGATCACAGGTTCAACGGGAGTATCGATATGTGCAATCGAATGGAAACATTGCTGTACCTGTGCCTGCTTGGCTGCGAGCGTGGCCGCATAGGACATATGGCGAGCGGAGCATCCTCCGCATTGCGGATAAGCAGGGCAATCATTCTCTCTTCGATCTTTGGAGGAAAGAGAAGAGGAAACGGTAATACCATAGGCAAATCTCTGCAGGACTTTAACAATGCGCACCTGTGCGGTTTCCCCGGGAAGGAGCCCCGGAACAAAAACAGCCTGTCCATCATAATGGCAGACTCCCTCCAGATTACTTCCAAGTGAATCGCAAGTCATAGAAAGAATTTCGTTTTTCTGCATAGAAACATCTCCTCTGAAAGTGAAGACACTATCATTCTAGCAGAGAGAAAAAAGTGCTGCAACGCGCAAAAACACAAACGATTTTAGTGAAGGAAAAGGCAAAACGAAACAGAAAAGCCGAACGTTCAAAAAGTGCGTCTGATGTATCATTCGTAAACACAAAAAATCTCAAAAAACCCTTGACACACAAAGCAAGCGGTGTTATCATACGCAAGCTGTCTGAAACGAGACAGTATGAACCTTGAAAACGATACAGAATACGTCACCAGAGATGGTGACAGCGCAATCATAAAATGACAGTGATTCCAGAGAGTTGTCTTATCGCGATGGAGCGGAGGAAACGAAGTTCTGTCGGAAAAGATAAAACAGGATTAAACAAAAGAGTTTGATCCT
>JAFUZB010000404.1 GCA_017476845.1 Clostridia bacterium | reverse complement strand
CAGGGGAGGGACTCGTGCTTACCGGGCGAAAGCGTGATCTCATTATTCGCTGTGGGGTGAACCTGCGCCCCCGGAAGATCGAGGAGGCCCTGCGCGATATCAAGGGCGTCACGGAGGCCGCAGTGGTGGGGATCCCAAGCGATACGGAGGGCGAGGTGCCCGGTGCAATGGTGTGTCCGGCTTTTCTTGAGCCTTCTAAGATTTCGGAGCAACTGGCGCCCGTGCTCTCGCGCCTGGAGATGCCGGTGTACATCCTGGCCGCAGATGCACTTCCCGTGACGCGCACGGGCAAACCGGACAGGACAAGGATACGGAAGGAGTTGGAAGCGTGGAGGGATGGACAGAGCTGACACTGCTAGGCAGCCCCGGCATGCTGCTGCTCTTTTTTGTGGCGCTCTTCCTGTGCCTTTTTGGCGTGCATGCGAAGAAAGGGGCTTTCTCCGTGTGCGGCACGGCGCTTTTCCTCTTTCTGATTGCCCTGCTGCTCCTGCACGGGGCGGCCATCGGGGAGGCCATCCTGTATCTGACGGTGCTTCTCCTCGTGCATATGGAGGTGGGGACGTGAACTTCAATTCCCTGGCCTTCCTGATCTACCTTCCGATCGTGACGGGGATCCACTGGGCGCTGCCGCACCGCTTCCGCAAATACTGGCTGCTTGCCGCCTCATGGTTTTTCTACATGTACTGGAACCCTGCGCTCATTGTGCTCCTGCTCTTCTCCACAGCCGTGGATTACTTCTGCGGCCTGGGGCTTTCCCGCGTCCAGGGGAAAGGGCAAAGGCGGGCCCTGCTCCTCACCAGCATGTGTGCGAACCTGGGACTGCTGTTTTTCTTTAAGTATGCGGACTTCTTCGGGGGCATGGTCAATGATCTCGCCTCCGCGCTGGGGCTGGCCTACCGTGTACCTGCACTGAACCTGATTTTGCCGGTAGGGATCTCCTTTTATACCTTCCAGACTATGAGCTACACGATCGACGTGTATAGGGGGAAGTTTCCCGCCGAACGGGATCCTGTGATGTTCGCCCTGTATGTCACCTTTTTCCCGCAGCTGGTTGCAGGCCCGATTGAGACGCCGGGTGCCCTGCTTCCGCAACTGAAAAAGGAGCGCACACTCACCTGGGCGGATGCGGATGCCGGCGTGCGGCTTTTGCTCTCGGGCTTTTTCCGCAAGTGTGCCGTGGCGGATATCTGCGGTATTTACGTCAACCGTGTCTTTGCCTCCCTGGCATCGGCCGATACCCTTGCCGTTGCCGCGGCAGGCTTTCTCTTCTGCATCCAGATGTACTGCGATTTTGCGGGCTATTCCGAGATCGCGATGGGTGCGGCGCGCCTCGTGGGAGTCAGGCTGACCAAGAATTTCGATCAGCCCTATCTCTCACAGAGCTATGGGGAGTTTTTCCGCAGGTGGCATATCACCTTGAACCGTTGGTTCACCCAGTATGTCTATATCCCCCTGGGCGGGAGCCGCAGGGGCAGGGCGAGACAGGTGCGCAACACGGTGATCGTGTTTGCCCTGTGCGGCCTGTGGCACGGTCCGAGATGGACCTATATCCTCTGGGGCTTGTATGCGGCATTTTTCGTCTGTCTGGAGAGCGTGCTGAAGGGCCCTGCGCAAAAGCTTGTGCATAAATGCGGGATACGGTTGGAGGATCCGGGCGTTGTGCTGTTTCGGCGCTTGTACATGATGCTGATCTTCCTTCCTGCTGCCCTGGTCTTCCGTGCCCCGGATCTCCCGTCCTTCTTCCTTGCCATGCGGCGCCTTTTCTCCGGCGTGCATGCCGCGCAAGGCTTTGCCCTGCTTGGCCTTACCGGGCCTTCGCTGCTGGGCCTCACAGTCTGCCTTCTGGCCATGGCAAGGCTCGGGGCATACGGCGCGCAGGAGATGGAGGTCAAAGAGACGTCGCGCATGCGCTACACCCTGTCCCTGGTACTCATGGGCACGGTGACGGTACTCTCCGTGCTTGCGCTCATGGCGGGGCATGACATGGCAGGCTTTGCCTACTTCCAGTTCTGAGGGAGGGATACGTGTTGAAGAAAAGGATGGCATGTATCCTGGCAGCGATCCTGCTTTCATTGATCCTGCCCTGCACGCTGCTGCTAGCCGACCGGATGCTCCCGACTCTCTACGGCGAATCCTACTATGCCGTTTTGCCTGACATGGTGGAGCGTCTGGACAGCGCGCCAGGGAAACGCCTGATCGTGCTGGGAAACAGCGATGTGGCTTTCGGTTTGGATGGGGAAGGACTGGAACAGGCCCTGAAGGGTGCAGGGGAAACATACACAGTATGCCCCTTCGGGCTCTACGGGGCGGTGGGAAGCGCGGCCATGCTCTCCCTCTCCCGAAATGCGCTTCGCGAGGGGGACCTGGTGGTCCTGGTCGTAGAGCCTGTGGAGGAGACGCTGTCGGATTACTTTGGCGCCGAGAGCTTTCTTCGCTGCGCGGAGTCCGACCGGTCGCTGCTCCTTAGGCTGAATGCCGCCCAGCGAAATCTCGCCCTGGGTGCCCTGATTTCAGACCTTGCGGCAAGGTACAATATTGTCCAAAGCGGGATCGCGCCGCGCCCTGAGATGCCCTATGCCAGAGAGGCGTTTAACGAGCGCATGGATATGACGTATGCGCGCGCAGGGAATGAGATGCTCCTGGGTTTTGATGTGACAAGCCCCATTCGCCTGGGAAACGTTCGAGTGGACTCGGCCTTTGCCGAGATGGTGGCGGACTATGTAAGGCACGCCCGCGCACGCGGGGCGGAGGTGGTCGTGTCCTTCAGCCCCATGAACCGATCCGCCGTGGAGGACATGGCGGCGATGGCCACCTTCTTTGGGCGCGTGAACGAAGCGCTGGCATGCACCGTGATCTCCGATCCCAACCGGTACGTGCTGGACAGCGGCTGGTTCTACGACTCGAATTTTCATCTAAACACGGCAGGTGCGCGCTACAGGACACAGCTTCTCGCGGAGGACATTCTCTGCTATCTCGGGCATGATGAGGCCCTCGGCTTTGACAGGCCAGAGATGCCGGAGAAGGTGGCCGAAGTCGCGTCCGATGCGGGGGAGGACAGCGTGTTTGTCTTCACCAAGGTGGAGGGCGCCGAAGGCTTTCTGGTCAGCGGCGTGACAGGCGCGGGCAGGGAAGCACAATCGCTCACCGTTCCCGCGTACCACTTGGGGCTCCCAGTGGTTGGTCTCACGGAGGCAGCGTTTACGGGAGCAGAGCAACTGGAGGAGCTCTTTATCCCCTCCACTGTGCTATCGCTTCCGGCCGGTCTCTTTGCAGGCAACCCTGTCTTTGTGCGGCTGGTGCTTCTTCCTCGCGACCGGCTTCCCGATGTGGGAGAAAACCTTTTCGGGGACAATACAAAAGCCGCAGTGCTCGTGCCTGCGGCGGATTATTCGATGTATCGGGACGGGGTAGGATGCGAAACGAACCCATGGGAAAGGTACCTGGGGCGGCTCAGCACTTACTGAAGCACTTCCTGCAGGTCCTTTATCCACAAAAGGGTATTGGCGTAGGCGGCCTGCGAGAGCAGATGATAGTTGGTGTCATAGCAGTCCGTGTCCCGGACGACATAGGGCTGAAGATGGGAGATGACGCGGGCGGGACTCGGCTTAAGCGCCTCATGGAAAAGGGCGTCCATCGCGTCCAGGTTCTCCCTTTCCTCCTCGGGGACAGCATCCATATTGATGCACGTGCTGGACACCAGCACCCTGGCTCCCTTTTCCGCCATGCGTTCATACATCTCGCACAGGCGGGGAAGCCCGGCGGAGAGCAATGTCGTATCTAGGGAGACGGCATCCGTGAGGCCGGGGCGCGATTGTGTGCGAATCAGGGGCACGCCCCCGATCTCATCCATATAGCTTCTTCCGGAGGAATCCCGGTAGGTATCCGCATAGGTACCGCCGGGTTCTTTTCTGTTTCGGTAGCGTTGCCAGGAATCGAACACGCCAGAGAGGGGCGTAAGCGGGACGAGGGAGAACAGGTCATAATTGTATTCCAGACCGCACCAGAGCTTCTCGTCACCCTCATCCATGACAAGGCTGGTGAGCAGCTGCTTTCGGCTGGCGATCTCGGGCGTATGCACGACCGTATCGCCGGGCGAGAGCAGGCTTAGGAGAATCTCCATCTGGACATAGGAGGAGACGGTGCCGTTGAGTCCGAGATTGACGATGGCGTAGCGGTCGCCGAAGGCGGTGCGGATGGCTGCGGTATCCAGGTTATACCAGGTCGAGCAGCCGCCATAAAAGATCAGGCGGCGCTGCCCTTCGCTGAGGAGAAGAAGGTCAATCTTATCTGCGTAGACGCTCTCTCTGCGCCAACGCATGCCATACGGGTCGGTCGCCGCGTTGATGAAGAGCGTGGTGAGATCACTGCAGCCGCTGAAGGCGGAATCGGGGAGGGACAAGACGTTGTCGAAAAGCACAAGTGTCTGCAGTTCAGCTTCCTGGAACGCGTCCTTTTCGACGGATATCGGCGTATCCGGGAACACGACGGTCTTGGCAGTGCACCGGGAGAAGGCGTTTTCTGCGATGGACAGGACAGGCTGCCCGCCAAGGGACGCGGGAATGACCAGGGGGTCGTAGGTGCCGGTATATCCTGTGATTCGCGCGCCTTCCACATCCGTCTCCCAGGTGAACGCATCCTCAGGCGCCCACTTCTCCCAGACTGCGTAGAGCACAAGCCCTTCTCCCGGAACGCTCACGCGGCTGCCCAGGCCGATCCTTTGTCCGGTCCCGTCGGGGGAAGTGTTCCACCCTGTCAGGGTGTAACCGTTTCGGGCAAAGCCTTTCCCCTGATCGGTATTGGGTCGCCTGCCTGTCACGGACACATCCACGGAAAACGCTTCGCCATGTCCCCCGTTGGGATCATAGGTGATGGTGCGCGCATTCGGGGACACTGTCAGCTGCACATGGGTGGGGTAGGGGACAGAGAAAAGGGTGAGCATCGTCTTAGCACTGCTTCGGGTGATCCGATACGGACCGTCATAGTCTGCACCTGTCACGGCATAGCCGGAATCGACTTGGAGGGAGAAGGAGACGTCCTCTCCGGGAAGGACCCACTGTATGGAGGTGTCTGCCACAAAGTGGTCTCCTGTATAGAGGGTGACCTGCACCCGATCAAACTCGGCGCAAGAAGGAAGAACAAAGCAGAGACAGAGAAGCAGGCTCACAAGGAAACGCAAGGCGGTCACCTCCCACGGGCAGGATAAAAAGGAAAGGCGCGCAGATTCTCTGCGCGCCGGAAAATCAGGCAAGGACTGCGCGGTGGTAGACCTTCTTACCCTTGCGGATCTTGAGTCCGTCCTTAAGCTGCTCCTTTGTGTAGACGGCTTCAATGCCCGGAACGACTTCGCCGTTGACGGAGACGCCGCCCTGTTCAATCAGCCTGCGCGCCTGACCCTTGGAGGGAGCGAGCTTGCAGAGCACCATGAGGTCAATGAGCGAGATGGTGCCATCGGTGAGGTTCTCTTCGGACACCTCCGTGCTCGGCATGTTCTCGTCCGATCCTGCGCCGGAGAAGAGAGCTGCGGCGGTCGCCTTGGCCTTGTCGGCCTCCTCGGCTCCGTGGACGAGACTGGTGAGCTCGTAGGCGAGGATCTCCTTCTTCTCATTGATACGGCTGCCGTCCCACTTGTCCATTTCCTCAATGGTTTCCAAAGGCAGGAAGGTGAGCATGCGGATGCACTTCATCACATCGGCATCATCCACATTGCGCCAGTACTGGTAGAACTCAAAGGGAGAGGTCTTATTGGGATCAAGCCATACAGCGCCTTTGGCGGTCTTGCCCATCTTCTTGCCCTCGGAGTTGAGGAGCAGGGTGATGGTCATGGCGAAAGCGTCATCCCCGCGCTTGCGGCGGATGAGCTCGGTACCGGCGAGCATATTGCTCCACTGGTCATCGCCGCCGAACTGCATATTGCAGCCGTAATGGTCGTGCAGGTACAGGAAGTCATAGCTCTGCATGATCATGTAGTTGAATTCCAGGAAGCTTAGACCCTTTTCCATGCGCTGCTTGTAGCATTCGGCGCGCAGCATGTTGTTGACGGAAAAGTGGGGGCCTACATCGCGCAGGAGCTCGATATAGTTGAGCTTGAGGAGCCAGTCGGCGTTGTAGACCAGGACGGCGGCATCCTCCCCAAAGGTGATGAACCGCTCCATCTGCTTGCGGAAGCATTCACAGTTGTGCTGGATGGTTTCGGGGGTCATCATGGAGCGCATATCCGTCCGACCGCTCGGATCTCCGATATAGCCGGTACCGCCGCCTACAAGGACGACCGGTTTATTGCCGGCGAGCTGAAGACGGCGCATGAGGCACAGCGCCATGAAGTGACCCACATGCAGAGAATCCGCGGTGGGGTCAAAGCCAATATAGAAGCGGGCACCGCCGTTGTTAATGAGTTCACGGATTTCGGGTTCATCGGTAACCTGTGCGATGAGACCGCGGGCCTGCAGTTCTTCATAGATTCCCATTCGTCTTCATACCTTTCTATATATTCTTTGCACCCGAAGACAAAGTGAAAGCCAGATCAGATGCACTCTTCTCTGGCTGCTGATACAAATCAACTTCCCTGAATGATGGGGGTCTCTCGCCTGGGATGCAAGGCAGATTCTATGCCACAGGCGGGGAAATGTCAATGTTAGTTACGAAGAACCCTGTGGCAGCTGCGTTGTCCATCTCAGCAATCCACGCTTTGGCCGTGAACCAGCGGTGTTTTGGCCATATCGGTGATAGATGCAGGCGTGAACTTGAGGTTACAAAGGTTTCTGGTGACGGAGCGTGACTTTCTTCTGCCCTCTTTCTGCTTTGGTCTCCACGATGGGTGATCTTACCGACAGTCAAGATCGTTTATGATTCATGTACAAGGACATGGCAACCCATCCTCTTTTCATCCGCCCCACTTGTCCGTGCATGAGTGCCGTTCCTCGTGCAGCCAGCCATGGTTGAGAGGAGGAAGAAGCGACCATGCCAGGGGCAATAGGCTGATCATGAATCCTCTGGCTTGGGTGAGTGAAAGATCGCAAGGGTGATCACGTATTACAATGAGTGAAAACGAGAAAGCGTTGATAATAAGCGAAATGGAAATAAAACTGATAATACAAAGTAGCTTACAAGTTCAATGACAGATGGATGGAAACAGACTATCATACGATCAGCATGCGGAAGAAAGTTGAGAAGCATGATGTATATGATCATGGCAAGATGTTGCGAATGTGGGAGTAACCAAGCGCGGTTGGGCAGAAAGGCGTGAAGGGATGGAACAGGAACAATGGCAACTGTCTGAGGATCAGGCAATAAGAACAGCATGGGACGCGAATGCAAAACAATGGTATTTCTCAATTGTTGATGTAGTGAGCGTTCTTACCGAACAGCCAGACGCCAGACACGCAAGCACCTACTGGGCTGTTTTGAAGAAGAGACTGAAGAATGAAGGTGCGGATCAATTGCTTACAAATTGTAAGCAACTGAAGCTGAAGGCAGCTGACGGCAAGCGCTACCAGACTGATGTTGCTAACGTAGAGCAGCTTCTTCGTATCATCCAGTCCATCCCATCCAAGAAAGCAGAGCCTTTCAAACTGTGGCTTGCGCAGGTTGGCAGAGAGCGTATTGAAGAAACGCTTGACCCTGAGTTGATTGCGGATCGTCTGGTAGCAACATATGAGCGAAAAGGCTATACGCGGGAATGGATTAACCAGCGATTGATGGCCATCAGCGCGAGAAAAGAACTCACCGACGAATGGCAGGATCGCGGAGTGAGGCAAGGCGTGGAATATGCTATCCTGACGGATGAATTGACGCAAGCTTGGTCAGGTATGACGACACGTCAGTATAAAACGCTGAAGGGCCTGAAAAAGGAAAGCTTACGGGACAATATGTCTACCACAGAATTGGTACTGAACATGCTTGCAGAGACGGCCACCAAGGAGTTTTCTCAGGCAGAGCAGCCCAGCGGATTTGAGCAGAATCGGGCTGTCGCGCAGCGCGGCGGTCAAGTAGCGGGAGATGCTCGCCGTGCGATTGAACAGGGAACGGGCAAGCCCGTCATTACCAATAAAAACGCAGCTCAGCTAAATCATGTGGTTGCGCAGATGATCGAAGCCAGCGCAAGTGCATCAGAAGCGCTACCACAGGAAGAGAAGGATAACTCTGGAAACGAGAATACTTGAATCCGGAGAGGATTGGACTATGACGAAGGAATCCCTTGAGTTCGTTGTATATGTGATTCATGCATGCGCCAGAAAATGGCACATGACACCTGCAAAGGTTTATCAGACGATTGAGGGTGTGGAATGCGTGTCTAAATTTCTGATCCCTCTATATGATATTCTTCATACGCAGAGCGTTGACTTCGTTGTGGAGGATATTCAAGAATACCTTGCAAATCGTGGTATCGCGGTTTGATTACCTGTCTGGAGGTGTGATGCATGAATGAAGAAGCACTGGAATGGGCTTACCGGGAGGAGCTGGACGAGAAGCTG
>JAFUZB010000403.1 GCA_017476845.1 Clostridia bacterium | reverse complement strand
TGGATTGAATTCTCTCCGATCACCGATTCGGATACCGATTTCGAGTTTGTGGATGCCGTTGTTGGCGGTGCCGTGCCGCGCAACTTTATCCCCAGCGTAGAAAAGGGCCTGCGCGAAAACATCGTGCACGGTGTGTTGGCCGGATATCCTATGGTCCATCTTCGTGCCAAGCTCTACGATGGATCCTACCATCCCGTAGACTCCTCCGAAATGGCCTTCAAGACCGCTGCCCGCATTGCTTACAAGAAGGGCTGCATGGATGCTTCTCCTGTGCTCCTTGAACCGATTATGCATGTTGCTGTCACGGTTCCTGACGAATACATGGGTGATATCATGGGCGACATGAACAAGCGTCGCGGCCGTATTATCGGTATGACCCAGGTGGGAAAGAACCAGCAGGTCGATGCGGAAGCTCCCATGGCCGAACTGTTCAAGTATGCTACGGACCTGCGCTCCATGACGCAGGGCAGAGGCAGCTTCGTGACCTCTTTTGAACGCTATGAAGAAGTTCCGCAGAACGTGGCTGAGAAGATCATTGCCAATGCGGAAAAGATCGAGGACGACGAGGATTAATCCTCCCGTTCCACAAGAAAAGACCGAGTTTCATACTCGGCCTTTTCTTATGGGGGATTGTTAGCCCTCGGTATGCGATACGAGGTAGGTGAGGACCTCGACCATCTTTTCCATTGCCTGTACGGAGATCAGCTCTTTGCGGCTATGGAAATTGTAGCCGCCGGTGGAAAGGTTGGGGCAGGGAAGACCCATAAACGAGAGCCGAGCGCCGTCGGTTCCGCCGCGGATGGGCTGCACAATCGGGGTAACATCGCATGCGGTAAAGGCTTCCTTGGCCTTCGTGATAATTTCCGGGTGCTGCGCAATGATTTCACGCATGTTCGCATAGCTGTCCTTGATATCGCAGCGTACCACATTTTCGCCATAGCGCTGGTTCAGCAGTTGGGTGATCTGGCGGCAGGTTTCCTTGCGCTTCTCGAAGCTGGTCTTGTCATGATCACGCAGGATATAGGCAAGAATGGCTTTTTCACAGTCCCCTTCCATCCGATTGAGGTGATAGAAGCCTTCGTAACCTTCGGTATGCTCAGGTGTTTCAGACTGGGGAAGCATACGATGAAACTCGGTAGCGATGGCGGCAGCATTGATCATCTGATTTTTCGCGCTGCCGGGATGAATGGAAAGACCGGTCACGGTAATCAGGCAACTGGCAGCGTTGAAGTTCTCAAACTCCACTTCGCCCAGTGCACCGCCGTCGATCGTATATCCGTAGGTGGCACCAAAGCCCGGGACATCAAACAGGTCGGGGCCTCTTCCGATCTCCTCGTCAGGGGTAAAGCCGATATGCACCTCGCAGTGATCGGGGGCATCCTCACGCATGAGCAGTTCTGCCAGTGCCATGATCTCGGCAACGCCTGCCTTGTCGTCTGCACCAAGAACAGAGGTTCCATCCGTTACGATGAGATCCTGACCGACCAGATCATCAAGGAAAGAGAAGCCATCGATCACAGTGCCATTCTTGAGGGTGATGGGACCACCCGGGTATGCGGGGATCTCCACCGGATGGGTGGGACCTTTTACGGCATCTGAGGTATCCATATGCGCGATCAGACCAAGCTTGACGGTGCTTGCACCCTTGGCGGGAATGGTGCCGTATACATATCCGTTTTCGTCCATTCTCGCATCGCGGATGCCGAGATCCCTAAGCTCCTCGGCAAGGAGTTTGCCCAGGTTCTTCTGCCATGCGGTAGACGGGCAGGTCGGGGAAGCCTCATCGGAGGTGGTTTCGATCTGGATGTAGCGTAAAAAGCGTTCTTTTACAGACATGGTAGACGCATCCTTTCTTGTGTAGCTTGTGAGTTACAGATGAGAGAGCAGTTTGGGAAGGTCGCTGAGCGAGCGAAGGCTCACGTCATAAGCTGTCGGATCATTGACCGGTATGAGATCGGGGATCCAGACGGTATACATGCCGGCTGCCTTCACAGCCTGCAAACCGCCGGGGGAATCCTCCACGCCCACACAGCGATCCGGGGTGACTTGCAGACGCTTGGCAGCGAGCAGATACGTATCGGGTGCAGGTTTTCTGTGAAGGACATCCTCGGAGGTGACGAGGGTATCAAAGAGATGCGTCCATCCAAGCTGCGAGAGATACGACTGGACAACCAGACGGCTGTTGCTAGTGCACACGGCGAGCTTGTATCCCGAGCTTCGAAGCAGTGTGAGTACTTCACGCGCTCCCTCCTTCTCGGGGACACCGTGCTCCTTGGTATAGGCAAGCGTGGTGGCTGTCCAGTCGGCAACGAGACGCTGCTCATTCACTGCAAGAAACCAGGCCTTGAGCTGCTGCTTTGTCTTATCCAACGTGGCACCGACAAGCTGAAGCCAATGTGCTTCCGTAAGCTGAAAGCCCTGCTTTGCGCAGGCGAGATTGAGCATGGTCATCCCGCTTCGCTCGGTATCAGTCAATACACCATCGAGATCGAAAAGAACGGCAGTTTTCATGTTTGGCTTCCTTTCAGCACCTTTAAGGCCTGTACAATCCCGTCCACAGCTGCGGAAACGATACCGCCTGCATAACCGGCCCCTTCTCCGCAAGGGTACAGGCCGGGCGTGGAAACCGATTGTCCGTCTGCCCCGCGCTCCAGGCGTACAGGCGAGGAGGAGCGCGCTTCAATGCCGGTCATGACTGCATCCGGTGCGGCAAAGCCGTGAAGCTGTTTATCCAGGAGGGGGAGCGCATAGGCAAGGTCGGCGGCCATAAAGTCCGGGAGGATAGTGCGCAGATCGGACGGGATGACACCGGGGAGATAACTGGGAACTACCTCACCGAAGCGGGAGGAGGGGTGGCCGCGCAGAAAATCTTCAACACGCTGCGCGCCGGCGATATACTGTCCTCCACCCAGACGATAGGCCTTTTCCTCCATTTCTCGCTGCCAGAACATGCCGGATAGGGGATGCTCTGAGGGAAAATCACTGACCGGAATGCCAACGAGGAGCGCACTGTTTGCATTCTGTCCATCGCGTGCGTGTACGCTCATCCCATTGATACACAGTTTTCCGGGCTCAGAGCTCGCCGGCATGACCGATCCGCCGGGACACATGCAGAAGCTGTAGACTCCGCGGCCATCAGGTGTGGTGACATGAAGCTTATAGGGCGCAGCGCCCAGATGGGGATCATCCGCAAAGGCACCATACTGCGCACGGTTAATCTCCCTCTGGAGATGCTCTATTCTCACGCCCATGGCAAACGGTTTCGGAAGCATTCGGATTTCTTGCGCATACAGGTGTTCCAGTGTGTCGCGGCTGGAGTGGCCGATACACAGGAGAACGTGATCGGTCAGCAGATCGCGTGTCTCTGTTTGGGAGACGGCACGGACACCGGCAACGCTGCCCTTATGGAGAAGCAGAGAATCCATGCGGGTGTCAAAATGGAAGGTTCCACCCAGGGATATAATGGTCTGCCGAAGATTTCGAATGACATTGCGCAGAAGATCGGTTCCGATATGCGGTTTCTGATCTATGAGGATATCCTCCGGTGCACCGTGCGCAACGAAGGTTTCCAGAACATACCTCTGCCAAGGGCTCTTGATGCCTGTGGTCAGTTTGCCGTCAGAAAAGGTGCCGGCACCGCCCTCGCCGAACTGTACATTGCTCTCGGGATTGAGAATACCCCTTTTGCACATGTCCTGGACATCCTGCATACGCTTTTCTACGCAGGAACCTCGCTCGACGACGATTGGAGAAGCACCGGCGGTTGCGAGAATGAGCGCTGCAAACAGGCCTGCAGGGCCGGCGCCTACGATAACCGGTGGTTGGGAAAGCGCGGCGCGGGGGACAGTGGGCGGGGTATAGGGGGTGACCGGAAGAAGACCTGCG
>JAFUZB010000402.1 GCA_017476845.1 Clostridia bacterium | reverse complement strand
TCATCGCAGTAGCAGCGCTGTAAGCTGTAAGTGATATATAAGGCTCTCCAATCCCTGTTCCAACAGAGATTCGAAGAGCCTGCTGCCTTGTGTCTGCTAATCTTTGAGACGATTGCCCACTCACATACTGCTTATCCTATCAAGAGTGTGTGAGTGGGCATTTGGGATGTCCCGCTTTTCCCGTCCGTGGGATGTGACCCCCTCAGCCTCATGAGGTCGAAATCAAGGCCGATAAGGGGTTGGTTTTCTCATACCAGATTCATGCATAGCTATTCAAAGCATCCAAACGTCCGTAAGTCTGGACCTGCAGCCGAAAAGACGATAATTGCAGAGGCGCTCTCTTTTCTTCGGGCAAAAGTACTCCAAACACAGCTTCCTACGCAAAAGGAGGTGAACACTCATGCACAAAGTAGCCGCTGGTCGTCAATCTTTTGTTTTTCTTCGCGAGGGAAGCTATTTCTATGTGGATAAAACAGCCTTGTTGGCGGATTGGTACGAATCCGGAGATCAGGTCACGCTGATTACACGGCCGAGACGATTCGGAAAAACCCTGACATTGGATATGGTCCGCTGCTTCTTTTCCCATACCTTCTCAAACCGTGAAGATTTGTTTGCAGGGCTCGCAATATCCGATCATCCACGCATGATGAAACTTCAGGGAACACTTCCCGTGGTCTTCCTTTCCTTTGCCAACGAGCATCCCACATCTTTATGTGACCTCATTTGGATGCTGGTGATGAAGATGGCCATGCTATTTGAGGAGTTTCGCTATCTCACAAATGGGAGTCTCCTTAGTCCGCAGGAGAAAGAGCAATTTGAAGCCATGTGTTCCATCCCAAGCATTTTGCCTGTACCTCGTCTTCCCGATGGCACAGAAAACAGTGCATACACTCTGCTGATGATGAGGTTGCAAAATGCACTGATGCTGCTCTCCACCTGGCTGTACCGATACCATCATAAGAAGGTGATGATCCTCATTGACGAATATGACACGCCACTGCAGTCTGCATATATACACCATTTCTGGAACGATGCCTTATCTGTCCTGCGCGGCCTGTATGTTCACACCTTCGAAACGAATCCTGCTTTGGACCGAGCCCTTCTCACCGGAATCACATGCATAGCCAGAGCATCCCTGTTTCCATATTTGAATGCCATCCACATCTCGTCCGTCCTGTCCCAGAGCTATTCCACCGCCCTTGGCTTTACCCAGGAAGAGGTTAGCCATATTCTCCGAGAATATGATCTGGAAGACCGCAAGGAAGACATCTTGCACTGGTATGATGGGTTTTCCTTTGGCCTGTCCTCTCACATCCTCAGTCCTTGGTCTGTATGCATGTTCCTGCGTGAAGCAGGTCACCCTGTCCGGCCCTTTTGGACACAGTCCGGCGGTATGCAGCTCATCGACCATCTGATGCGCACAGGTCATCCTGCCCTGGTGCGAGATTTGCGAAATCTTCTTCTTGGACTCCCTGTCTTCTGTGCTCTTTCGGAAGAGATCGTTTTCCCAAGCTTGGAAGAGAATCCTGATGCCATCTGGTCTCTTCTTCTGGCCTCCGGTTATGTGCGATTGGCCTCAAGAGAAGCCCTCTGCCTGAACTCGGAAATGTCAGCAATCACGCTGACCAACGAGGAAATACGAGCTTCCTTTGTTCAGCTTGCACAACAATGGTTGATTGCAGATGGGCACAACTATGCGCTGGATTTTGCCGATGCTGTATCCGCACATGACATCAAGATCATGCAAAAGGTAATGCAGCATATTGTTTCAACCTGTGCAAGTAGATTCGATCTCGGTACCAAACCAGCAAAAGCTTCTCACAGAATGCAACCCGAGAAGTACTTTCAGGGCCTTGTTACAGGACTCACAGCAGGGCTTATGGGGAGATTCATCATCCATTCCAATGATGAAAGCGGTGAGGGGTGTTATGATCTCTCTCTTGTGTCCAGATCCCAACCTTCCTGCGTAGCCATCTTTGAATTCAAAGTCTTTGACCGCCAGAAGGATAAGTCCATCACCGACACTGCCATGCGTGCTTTGCATCAAATCCGTGATAAGCACTACCAGGATCGGTTCTTGCAGGAAGGTCATACGCCCGATCAGATCTACTGCTACGGCATAGGATTTCAGGGAAAGCATGTACACATCACGATATGAATAACGGACACCGCGATATAGCGGTGCCCGTCAAAAGGAAGGCACTGCCTTCCTTTTTTGATTCATTCATTGCTCTCTTCTACTGTGTTCAAGCCCTGCGTACCGCATCCTTCATAGCACGCACATAGGCCTCCACCTGCTCGGGTGCCTGCACACCCAGTTCTTCCACCATCCTTACAATGGCGCTTCCGACAATCGCACCATCGCTCACCCGGGCCATTTGCTCCGCCTGCTCCGGGGTGGAAATACCAAACCCGACAGCACAGGGAATCTTTGTGTGCTCCCGCACCAGCGAAACCATACCCGCTATGTCCGTAGTGATCTCCTTGCGCTCTCCCGTCACGCCCAGCGAGGACACGATATACAGAAAGCCTTTGGCATTTTCCGCAATCCGTGCGATGCGGTATTCTGAGGTCGGTGCAATCAGGGAAATAAAGTCCATCCCCCTGGACTGGAAGGTGTCTGCGAACTCCTCCTTCTCCTCAAAAGGCACATCCGGCAGAATTACACCGTCCATCCCAACCGCCTTCGCTCTATCGGCAAAGCGTTCCTTGCCATAGGAGAAAACAACATTAGCATACGTCATGAATACCAGCGGGATACTCACATCCCCGCGTAGCCTCTCCACCATGTCAAAGATCTTGTCGGTCGTCACGCCGCCCGAGAGGGCCCGCGCATTCGCTGCCTGAATCACCGGCCCCTCAGCGGTTGGATCCGAAAACGGAATTCCCAGCTCAATGAGGTCCGCACCGGCTGCTGCCATGCGTCTGACCAGCTCCTCCGTCGTCTCCAGCGATGGGTCTCCGCAGGTGATAAAGGGAATAAACGCCTTTCCTCCGGCAAACGCCTGTGCAATCTTACTCATGCAGATCCTCCCCCCTGTAGCGCGCAATCGCAGCACAGTCCTTATCTCCGCGCCCGGAGATGTTAATCACCATGATCTTGTCCTTCATGTCCGGTGCCATCTTGATCGCCTGTGCGACCGCATGGGCACTCTCTATTGCCGGGATAATGCCCTCGGTTTTCGCCAGATATTCAAATGCATTGACCGCCTCATCATCGGTGACCGGTACATATTCCGCCCGCCCGATGTCGTGCAGCCAGGCATGCTCAGGACCCACGCCCGGATAATCCAGGCCTGCCGAGATCGAGTAGACCGGCGCAATCTGCCCGTACTCATCCTGGCAGAAATACGATTTCATTCCGTGGAAAATGCCGAGCTTTCCTGTGTTTACCGTCGCAGCCGTTTCAAAAGTATCGATTCCGCGTCCCGCAGCCTCACACCCGATGAGCCGCACCTGCTTGTCTTCGATAAAGTGGTAGAACGCGCCGATCGCATTGGATCCGCCGCCCACACAGGCAAGCACCGCATCCGGAAGCTTGCCTTCGCGTTCAAGCATCTGCTCCTTGATCTCCCGCGAGATCACCGCCTGGAAATCGCGCACCATCGTCGGGAACGGATGCGGTCCCATCACAGATCCTAGGCAATAGTGCGTGTCGGATATGCGCCGCGTCCACTCGCGCATAGCTGCAGACACCGCATCCTTAAGCGTTGCCGTGCCTGTCGTGACCGGGATTACTTCGGCGCCCAGAAGACGCATGCGGTATACGTTGAGCGCCTGCCGGATCGTATCCTCCTCGCCCATATAGACCACGCATTCCATCCCAAAAAGCGCTGCCGCCGTCGCCGTTGCCACGCCGTGCTGACCGGCACCGGTCTCCGCAATCAGCCGGGTCTTCCCCATCTTCTTGGCCAGCAAGGCCTGACCTAATACGTTGTTGATCTTGTGGGCCCCGGTGTGATTGAGGTCCTCCCGCTTGAGGTAGATCTTCGCCCCGCCCAAATCATTGGTCATGCGTTCGGCATAATACAGAAGGCTCGGCCTTCCTGCATACTCGTTGAAGAGTGCCGTGAGCTCTTTTTGAAACTCCGGATCCGCTTTGTAGTGCTCGTATGCCTCCTCCAGCTCCGTGACCGCAACCATTAGGGTCTCGGGGATATATTGCCCCCCGTGTATACCAAATCTGCCTGCACTCATCTGTGTGTCCTCCTTTTTGTGGGCGTATATTTTCCGATTGATGTTCATTTGCAAAAGAAAACGCCCCGGAATATGCTCCGGGACGGATATACCGCGGTACCACCCATATTCGCAGCTCAAGCTGCGCACCTCATAAGGAGTACAAACATACTCCCGGTCGTTCACGCCGGCCTTACGTCGAATGATACTTGCACTGCTGCTTTCCCATCGCCCTCAGCGACCCATTGTGACTGTCTGCGTTCGATCCGCTTCCACCTGACCGGACTCTCTGTGCGTGCACGGCAGCCTTTACTTACGCTTCACAGGTTTGTTTATCATCTTCGATTATACCCCTGGCAAGAGAGGGGTCAAGCACCGGGATGTTCTTTCCGTGTTTTCGCGCGCTCCCCCTCATTTCGTGTGCCCAAGATTTTTTGACAGTTGGCGGGGCATCTGCGTGCCGAGATCCCTTGTAAAATAAGGGATCTCGCAGAAAAAGCAACGCGATATTTTGTAGTATATAGGACAGGAAAAGCCCATTTTTCTCCAATGAGCCACTTTCATCCCACTGCTCCAAGCCAGGCAACATGTTGTTCCATTGTGCTAGATCTCGTCCGTTTTGCGCAGATAGTCGGGTTACAGCTTCTTGATCATCGCTGATTTCTGGAAAAAGGCGATGCCATAGCAAAACACCTCACGGAACTCGTCCTGCAAACCAACGGCATATTCGTTGTCGACGATCTGTTTCAGCGCATCATCGCACGCTTTCTCCATTCTCCCCTTGTCATCTGCCTTCTTTGCCTCAATGACCATAGCGCGATCATCATCCTGATCAAACAGCTGGAGATCGGGACGCCCAAGTCCTTTTTCCTTGTTCGATTCGGTTTCATAACCCCGTCCCACGAATATTCCTGCGAGGAATGCATGGTAATAATCTTCGTGATAGTCCATGTAACTGATGGTCTTTCGCAGAAGCTCACTCATCAGCTTGGAGGCTGTGTCCGCATCCCCTGCCCACAAAGCATCCATGAGATGTTCCTGTTTGGATACATCCAGCTTTTCCCGGAAATGTACGGCTACAGAGTCCTGGAAAATCCCCGCAATCTCCGCATTCGGAATCTTTAGTGCAACCGTTGTGTCTTTTGCCGAAGGGGCTGCTTTGGTCAGATACCCTGTCATCAGGAGGATACTCCAGAGGTTCTCTTCTGTTTTGTCCAGTGTGTCATACGTCAGTTCATCACAGATCGTTTCCGCAATCGTTCCCCCGTTCATCAGGGTCTCGAATTTCCTGGAGACTTGGTACTTCCCAATAAATTCCTTTATGACACCGTTTCCACTGGTATTGCGCCAGTAGTTCTTTGGTTCAGCATCTCTGTCATAGAGCAGCGCAGAGGTATAGCTTACGACATCCCACGGGCAATAAACGCAGGTATTCCCAAACACATAGCCGTCATACCGAGATTTGAAAGTATCCGCTTTCTCGCTTAACTCTGCTGCTGCAAGTAAGTCATCGACTTCGGATTGCGTAAACCCAAAATACTTGCTGAAGCGATCCTCCAAAACAGAATAAGCAGCTACGTGAGTTATCCCTGTGAAAATATGCTCCTTCGCGAGACACAGGCACCCGGTAACGATGGCAAACTTCAGATACGCATTCGTTTTCAGCGCAACGCTGAGCATACCCTTGATCACATCGAGCATCTGCTCATAATAGCGATTGTCTGCCGTGTTCTTCTCGCTGGCTTTCGCAAGCGGTACATCGTATTCGTCCACCAGCAGAATCACAGGTTTTCCATACACGGCCTTCATCATACGCATGACGGTGTCGAGAGCATTCTTAATAACAGCGATATCCCCTGTTTCTTCCAGGAGTTGCGCAAATCTGGCCTTATCCGATGGCGCTACATTTTCGTGGTCAGCCAGAGACGAATATTTCAGGCATGTCCGTGCCAATGTTGAAGACAACATCCTTTTCGCACTCTCAAAATCCAGGCCGTCAACGTCCTTAAGTGATATGAACAGCACCGGGTACTGATTCATCCATTCCTTGCAAAATGCCTCATGCTTGGTGATATCAAGTCCCTCAAACACGTCCTTGCTGTCCCGGTTGATATCAAAATAGCTCTCCATCATGCTCATGTTCAGCGTCTTGCCAAACCTGCGCGAACGGGTGAACAGCGAGACTTTATTCTCTGTACCACTGGCAGGATCATAGATCAGTTCCGTCTTATCCACATAGTAAAGCCCGGATTGTCTGATCTCATCGAAATCTTCATTCCCAACGGGAATCCTTATTTTCATCTTCCGAGCCTCCGTGTTTCTTTGCTCACACACATACCAATCGGTATCATCTCACTTGCACAGCAAGCTCATCACAAGGATACTACCACTTTTTTCCATTCACATCTTGGGAGCAAATAATCTCCGGTCATGCATGCAATGAATGCTTTTCCGTTTCCCAAAGGTTGTCTGCTATAATGAGGAACACAATGTATTTCTTCACTTCAGGGAGGTTGACCCGATGGCTATCGTCAAGTACACGAATCCTAAGACCGGAGTCCAGTATGCATACGAATCCACAGCTTCTTGGGATCCTGAGACCCATAGAAATCACCCGAAACGGATATACCTTGGCCGAGTAGATCCTACTACCGGGGAGATCATCCCGACCGAAGGAAAGCGCGGGAGAAAGCCTGTGCAAAAGGAAGATCTTCCCATCCCGGAAAGCGCTTCAATCATCGCATCTCCGCAAGATCTTTTCGCTGACTTGGATTCTGCCCATGCTAAATTGCAGGAATTGCAGTTGCAGAATGAAGCCTTACTGCAAGAAAACCAGCGCATGCGTAAAGCGCTTGAGGCTATTTTCCAGCAAGCCGGGGAGTTTGTCCTTCATTGACTCAACATCTTGGATAAGGCAACCCAAGCAGTTGCTTTGTTTAGTGACCTTGCCATACCCACAGCGCAGCGCCATGGAGCACGACATTGCCGATACCAGGTGCTGCTAACGCAGTATGATGATCTCCCCCTCAGCTTTGCTCTTGCCAGATGTAGCAGACAGTTCATGTCCTTCCAGGTGGTAGAGCAAGCGGACCGGATGCACCCCATTTTCACGACGAAATATGCGATACTGTCCGGAGATGAGAGATGTCTTCTTTGATGTCGCTATGGCCAAAAGGCTGACGCAGGGAATCTCCTGAGCTTGAATGGTCAATCACCCAAAGCCGGTGTATGAAAGCACAATGATGAAAGTTGACAAGGCAACAGTGGAAAACGATCCCTCCAAGTTCCTTATCCTGCCTTGCTGCGTCATTGCAAACCCTTACAAATCATGCTACCATGCCAATCAGTCAAGACTTTTCGCTTCAGAAAGGCAGGAGAGCTCCATGCCGGAAAATGCCAGTATCCGTGTTTCCATGATGGACAGCTTTGTCATCCAGGCCGGGGATCAGGTCTATGATACCCTGGTCACCAAGAGCCGCAGAGGTGTCAGTCTCATCCAGTACCTGATCCTGCAGCGCGGACGCCCGGTGCCCTCCCAGCGCATCATCCGAGAGCTCTGGACCGATCACCGCAGCGACTATCCCGAGTCGGCCTTAAAGACCATGGTCAGCCGTACCCGTCAGCTCCTGCGCGATATTGATCCCGCTCTGGCCGATTCTCTCGTCTCCGGCAAGGGCAGCTACGCCTGGGCCTCCGCCCCTGGCGTCACGGTGGATGTCCTGGAGATCATGGATATCCTGGATCTGCTCGAGAAAAATCCGGACGATGAGACGCGCATCCGCCTTACCGATGAGCTCCTCGCCCTCTATACCGGCGACCTCTTTCAGACCGGTGACCTTGCCAGCGGTGTTGCCCAGACCAACTATCTGCACCTGTCCTACTTAAGCGCCGTCTATAAGCTCATCGACCTCCTCAAGACCAGGGAGATGTACAACCGGATCGTGGAGGTCTGCGAGCAGGCCATCCATGTCGATGACCTCGATGAACAGCTCTACCTTGAGCTCATGAATGCCATGGTGCACCTCAACCGCACCTCCGAGGCACTCAACACCTACAAAAAGGCCGAGAGAATCAGTCAGCGCTACTTTGATGCCCCGCCAGGCGAGGACCTGCAGACCTACTATCATGAGCTGCAGACCTCAGGCGAGACGGTCCGCTTTAACCTGGACGTCATCCGCAATGAGCTCATGGAGCGCGAGGGTGACCGCAGAGGGCCCTTCATCTGCGATTATGCGGCCTTCAAGGAGATCTACAATATCCAGATGCGCAACCTGGAGCGCCTCGGTTCCACCATGTTTCTGGCCGTCATCATGGTCGGCGACACCGATCACCGCGTCTCTATGGAGGCAGGGATCGCCGGTCTCATGGAAATCCTCAAGCATAATCTCCGCAAGGGCGATATCGTCACGCGCTACTCCGAGAATATCGTCGCCATGCTCCTGCCCACCGTGAACTACGCCAGCGGCTCCATGGTCATGGAGCGCATCGAGACACTCTTCCGCGCCGAGTATCCGCAGGCCAATATTCCCTTCCATGCCAGGATCGCGCCTCTTGGCGCACCGATCCCGCCGAAAAAGTAAACCGGAGGCACTTTAGTCCTCCGGCAGGGACAGTCCGGACCTGAGCCGGCTGCCCAATTGCAGTTCCACATATTTGCGCATGATACCGAACGGGGCGTGCTTCTCGGGTGTGTTCACCCAGGTCGCACTCCCGTTTTTCTGTGCATCCATGAGCCATAGCCTCTGTGCGCTGGAAATGGGCAGATCGGATGCGGTGTGACACTTCCGGCACACCACACCTCCGCCCCTGAGATCAAAGAAGGCATTCTCAATGTCCGCAATCCGCTCCCCGCAGCGCATGCAGTGGCGGAGCCGTGGCTGAATGCCCTGGTCATAAGCAAAGTGCACCAGAAACCCGCATAGGAGCGGTCGCCATTCCTGGTCGGTGAAGGTGAGGCGCGAGAGCGTGTGCAAAAGCAGAGAGAACAGATCCTGCGCAGGCTGCCCCTCCTGAATGACCGCATTGCACATGCCCAAGAGGTAAGTCCCGCAGATCAGCCGGTCATAGTCCTCGCGAAGCGCGAAGAAGGTTTCGATGAGCGAGGCGGAGACGACCGTGTAGCGCCCGCTCTTTTCGTAGAGCTGATAGTCCCCCAGCGCAAAGATTTCCGAGGCGTTGAGGATCGGGGACTTCGGCTTGCGGCACCCCCGGGCCATAGCGTCAATCCGTCCGCGCGTGGGGCTGAAGAGGGTAAGCATCCGGTCATTCTCCCGGTAATTGACCGCATGCAGTACAATGGCTGTCTTCTCGGTCTGCTGCACCTTCTTCACCTCCCCAGCTCATCGTCTTATTTGGCAATCTCGTCAATCAGCTCCAGCACGCGCGCCGTCCCGTTGGCGGGTGGCGCGGCCTTCACCGCAGCCCGCAGCGCGTCCCGGCTCTCCCAGGTGTCCCGAAGGGCACTGGCCAGGGTCTGTGCGGTCATGTTCTCCTGCAAAAGCACCTTGCACAGGCCCCTTGCCTCCATGCTCTGCGCATTCAGGATCTGGTCGCCCCGGCTCGCGCCCTTGGGATAGGGCACCAGCAGCATGGGCTTGTCCAGCGCCTGGAATTCCATGAGCGCATTGGATCCCGCGCGGCTGAGCACCAGGTCGGCACACGCGAGAATGTCCGGAAGCTCCGCATCCAGAAACTCGATCTGTGTATAGCCCTTTGTCCCCTTGAGCGCTTCATCCAGGTTGCCCCTGCCGCACAGATGAACGACATCAAAATCCTGCGTAAGATCAGGGAGCGCCTCCCGCAGGGCCTTGTTCACCGACTGCGCACCCGAGGACCCGCCCATCATGAGCAGGATGGGGTGCGTGCCGTCAAAGCCTGCCATGGCAAGGCCCTTGGCGCGATCCCCCGAGAACAGGTCCGGACGCAGCGGCGTGCCGACGACCTCCGCCTTGCTGCCCAGCGCCTCGGCACACTCCGGGAAGGTGGTGACCATCCGGGTGGCAAAGGGCTTGCATAGCTTGTTGGCCAGGCCCGGCGTAAGATCGCTCTCGTGGCACAATACAGGTACCCTGTGCAGCCACGCACCGAACACGACCGGCACCGCCACAAAGCCGCCCTTGCTGAAGACGACATTGGGATGCAGCTTGCCCATGAGATGGGCGGACTGGAAGGCACCCGCGATCACGCGGAAGGGATCGACAAAGTTCTGCCAGGAAAAATACCTGCGCAGCTTGCCCGTCTTCACGGCATGGTAGGTGATCCCTGGAATGGAACGGATCTTGTCCGCCTCCATCCCGTTCTCCGTCCCGATATAATGGATCTCATAACCGCGCTCTTTCAGGTGCGGAATCAGCGCCATATGCGGTGTCACATGGCCCAGGGTTCCGCCACCGGTGAGTACGATCAGCTTTTTGCTGCCCATACGCTTGGACAACCTCCTCTTTCCCGTCAGACTTCGTCATGCATTTTCGTGCCCTGCTGTGTCACCACGGCATACCACAGCGGCGGACGCTTCACCGGCTCTTCGCCGATCACAATCGCATCGCGGATGGCCTGCTCAGCCTGGTCTGCAATCGCCTCCGTGGAGGCGTGGAGGGTGCACAGCACATCCTCCGGACCTACCTTGTCCCCGATGCGCACGCGCAGTACATAGCCCGCCGCATAATCGATGGGATCGGTCTTGCGTACCCTGCCTGCGCCCATCGCCTGGGCCGCAAGGCCGAGCGCTGTGGTATCCATCTTCTGAATGATCCCCGCTTTTCCCACAGGGACATCCCGGATCACGGCAGCCTTGGGGAGCAGGGAGAGATCGTCCGCAACCCGTGGATCGCCGCCCTGGGCGCGAATCATCTCCCGCAGCTTTTCCAATCCGCGGCCTGTCGACAGCGCCTCCCGGAGCTTGTCTTCGCCCTCCTCAATGGAGGCTGCTTTACCTGCCAGTACCAGCATGTGTGCACCCAGGAGCAGCGATACCTCCAGGAGATCGCCCTGTGTCCTTCCCGAGAGCACATCGATCGCTTCCTTCACCTCCAGGGCATTCCCGATATGCGTACCCAGGGGCTGTTCCATTCCCGTCACGACCGCCTCCACGGGCTTTCCGGCCAGCTTGCCGATGTCCACCATGGTCCTGGCCAGGGCAATGGAGCCCTCCAGGGTCTGCATGATGGCGCCGCTTCCCGTCTTCACATCCAGAACGATTGCATCGCTTCCTGCAGCGAGCTTCTTGGACATGATAGACCCCGCAATGAGGGGCAGACTGTCCACGGTACCCGTCACATCGCGCAGCGCATAGAGTGTCTTGTCCGCAGGGGCCAGCTGACCCGTCTGCCCGATAACCGCAATCCCGATCTCCCGCACCTGCCTGAGGAAGTCCTCCTCGGAGACGGAAACCGACATGCCGGGAATGGATTCGAGCTTATCCAGGGTACCGCCGGTATGCCCAAGCCCCCGGCCGCTCATCTTGGCCACCGGAACGCCGCATGCGGCGACCAGGGGCGCCAAAATCAGGGTGGTCGTGTCGCCCACGCCGCCCGTTGAATGCTTGTCTACCTTGATGCCCGGAATGCTGCTCAGGTCCGCTACGTCCCCGCTCCTTGTCATGGCAAGGGTAAGCGAGGTCGTCTCCCGAGGCGTCATGCCGTTTAAGCGGATCGCCATGAGCAGAGCCGCCAGCTGATAGTCCGGTGCACTTCCCGTTGCCGCTGCCTCGACAAAGTACCGGATCTCCTCGTCTGTGAGCTCCTCGCCGAATTTCTTTTTGGTGATAATGCTGAGCATATTGATCGATGCCATGCTATGACCTTCTTTGCTGTGCTGTGTTGTATCTACCTGGTTATGGCGCAACCGTGGAGAGTGCAATCAAGAACTGCGCCGCATAGTAGGTGACCAGAATCGCGATGTCGTACCAGCGCTTCCGGTTCTGTGTGGCCACCCCGATCCCGATCATGCAGTCGGAGATCACAAAGAGGAAGCCGCCCACCATGAGGAAGCTCTGCCTGGAGGAGGCAAGCGCCGCCATGCAGCACAGAACAAACGCGTAGCACAGGTACAGCGGGGCCTGGTCCAGTTTGGACTTGAGGCGTGTGTAGAGGAAGAAAACCGCGCCGAAGAGCACGATAAAGATGATCAGGGAGCGCCAGTGAACCGGGCCCGCAAGCACATAGCCGATGCAATACAGGATGTGTCCCACCCCGAAGGTCGCCATGCCCTTGATGAATTCGAATTCAAGCAGCCAGTCCGCTGTGGCACACACGCATAGTCCCAGAAAGAGGAACCAGAACGCCGCTTTTCCGCCCGTCGCCGCACCATAGAGTGCCAGGAGCGCACACAGGCTCGTGGGGACAATTTTGAGTCCCGCTTTCTGCTTTGGCGTAAACGCCTTGTCCCCTTTGACAATCAGATAGTATCCGGCCATCACGACAACAAGGAAAAGAACCACTACAGCAACGCCCATATTTACACCCGTCCTTCTTGATTGATCCAACCTTGGAAATCATATGACATCGGGCTGTGGATTGCAAGGTGAATGCGCATCTCTCCCCCTTGTGCGGATCGTTCCCATTGTGGTCTCGCCCTAAGCAGGAACAGCACCAGACAGATGTCTGGTGCTGTTCCTGCGTTGCCCAAAGAACCCATGTGCGTATCGGCGGAGTGATGAAAAGCTATAACGCCTGGTTACGTCAGTACATCGCTCTGGCTTCTTTGCCCTTGTTGCATTCTGCTATGTCACTCTTTCACGCTTGATGAAGCTCCGTCACTCGACATTGGGATAATTGCTCTACTGATCTGGAAGATGATCGGCGCAGTGGTCGCCCGATTTTGTGGCTTTTTTGACCGGAAAGATCGTTCATGACGCCCTGCCTGAAGCATCGTCATTTTCACGGCTTGGAGCTATATGATCTATGCGTCCAATAGGATGCACTAACCGGTCTCTTGAATCGTTAGGATGATCGTGCAATCTGTGATACATCTGCATTGGGCGTGGCAATCAGAGTAAGCCCCAATTCTTTGAAGAGCTTCAAAAGCGTGCTGAGATTGGGAGAACGCTTGCCTGATTCAATTCGGACAACGGCAGAATAGGACAGATTGCAGCGTGTGGCCAGATCCTTTTGAGAAAGATTGAGCTCATGACGTCTCTCTATCATTGTTCCCACAATCTGGGAGATTGCTTCTACCTCATCAAGATCATTTCCGATTGCCGGGTTCGTATCTCTAACGTGCTGTTTGTAAGCATCCCAAGTTGCCATACAGCCTCATCCCTCCCTTTTAGCCCGATCATCCCACTTAGCTTTGCGCATCCAATCTCACGGGAAGGAGCCTATGTGCTCATTTCCGAAAATGATGCAGCCGAAAAAACAGGACAACTGCTCTACTGACCGTGGAAATGATCGGCGGAGTGGTTGCCCGTTTTTTATGCGGCGAGGAACTTCCCCGCCAAAAGATGGGCCTGGGTCTTTCAACCAGCCCCAATCAGTTTCCTGATCTTGTTTCAAGTGATACCAGATGGGTAATAGCGTGTCAAGAGACAAGTTGGGACTTCTTCATTTTCCAAGGTGTGAAGGGGAATCACAGGGGAAGCTGGAAGGGTAAATTATCAATCAAACGCGCACCGAGCCTGCGGACAAGGTGAGTGTCCCGCTTCGAACGGATGAACGGCTGCTTGAAGACCGAGCCGATGATCCCGACTGCTGTGACACTTGATGAAAAGAACAGGTGGAAGCGGTTCCGGATCTGCTTTATCGCCTGTGCTGTCCGAAGGCTGCCTGCGCTTTCTGCAGCGGCTTTTCCAGGCGCAGAGACAGGAAGGCTGCGAGCAGGATCTTGACCGCATCAAAGGGCAGGAAGGGCAGTACGCACAGCGACAGGGAGGTCATGAGATCGGTTCCCTTGGTGACCATGAACCATGCCGTA
>JAFUZB010000401.1 GCA_017476845.1 Clostridia bacterium | reverse complement strand
CTCATGATGACACAGTAGCTCTTCTCATGGACCCTGTCATAGAAGGCGAAGCGCTCGACCTCTTCCAGACAGTCAGCTCCGCGGGACTCGTGGGATGCGAGAATGGAGCGGTAGGTATCCCAGATCGGCGTAGGGGTATTGTCGCCGGGGACCACTGGCATGAGCGCCGCGGGATGCTCCACATACTGGTCCAGAGGAATCAGCGTGAGGACGGCGTCCAGAATCTCGGGAACACCGTGACCGTCCATGCGGATGACGCGGTCCGACAGGGCCTGTCCGGGAAAGTTGGCGTCGCCGATACAGATCTCGTCTCCGTGGCCCATCTCGCTGAGAATCTTGAGAAGCTCCGGGGGAATGATGCCGGGAATACCTTTGAGCATGTGGTTGTACCTCCTATACCTTCGGCCGCATCCGTTTGAGGTATGCGCCGGGTGTTTCTTCCTTGTATTTCCTGAACTGCCGGATGAAGTAATTGAGATTGGTAAAGCCGGAGTCCAGGGCGATCTCCGTGAGCGTTTTCTCGGTGGAGGAGATTTCATTGCAGGCCATCTCAATGCGGTAGAAGTTGAGATAGTCGATGGGTGTGCGGTGGGTGGTCTCTTTGAAAAAACGGCAAAAGTACTTGGGCGACATATGCGCAGCCCGGGCAAGCGCGTCAAGGGTAAGCGGGGAGGCGTAGTCTGTCTCCATCATCTCAAAGACCTGGCGGAGCTGAAGGAGACGCTGGCTTCCGGAGAGGGGAAGGGGTGCGGACGGCGGGGCGGGCGACTCATAGCACAGGCCCAGAAAGCGAAAGAGGCAGCCGATGGTTGTGAGCTCATACCCGGGGCTTTTCTCGCGAAGCGCACTAAATAGCGGAAGGACCGAGCTTGCGGCGGGACTGCCCGCGGGAGAAAGAAACGGAACTGCGGTCTCTGCATGCAGCACTTTCCGCACCAGGGCGCGACAGGCATCGTTGCACTGCAGGAGCATGCGCATGTCGAAGACGATGCACTCATAGGTGCAATCCTTCGGGATCCCGCCGTGCAGATGCTCGGGGCCGATAAAAGCGATATCGCCGGGGGAGAGCGCGATGGAGGTTTCGTCTACCGTCAGCATGAAGCTCCCCGTGCGCACATGGATCATCTCGCACTCCGAATGCCAGTGCCATGGCATCTGGTACCTGGGATGCGTATGGTCAAGATCGTGATATTCCAAAGGAAAGTCGGCAGAGCCCCGCTTTCGTGATTCATGATAGCGCAATGGATACATGCTCGCAACCTCCTGCGGCCCCACTTCGGGCAAAAAGTGAATATCGTGCTACAGATGGTCATAATACGATAAGCCTGCGGGGCAATCAAGAGGTAGAATGCAGACACAAACCCGGAAAACAAAACAGGAGTGTGATGTGTTGGAAACGGCACACCTATCCATGAGGGAATCTGCGATGTTTCACCGGAAGACAACGGGGCTTAGAGAAATACACCAAGGAGGAGAAAACCATATGCTTTATCCCATAATCGGTATTCGACCTGTCATTGACGGCCGCTGGGGCGGCGTGCGAGAAAGCCTGGAAGTGCAGACGATGGGTCTGGCCCAGGCGGCTGCTGAACTTCTGGGCACGCTTCGCTATCCCGACGGCACACAGGTGCAGACGGTCATCAGCCCTTGCACGATCGGCGGTGGCGCTGAGGCTGCGCGCTGCGAGGAATACTTTGCCACCCGCAATGTGGTGGCTACCCTGACCGTGACCCCCTGCTGGTGCTACGGCATGGAAACCTTTGACATGAACCCGCTGACCATCAAGGCGGTCTGGGGCTTTAACGGCACCGAGCGTCCCGGCGCAGTCTACCTTGCCGCCGTGCTTGCAGCCTATGCGCAGAAGGGCCTCCCGGCCTTCTCGATCTACGGACGCGATGTGCAGGATATGCAGGACCATACCGTGCCCGAGGATGTCAAGGAGAAGATTCTTCGCTTCGGACGCTGCGCTGTGGCTGTCGGCTGGATGCGCAACAAGGCCTACCTCAATATCGGCGGCGTGGCTATGGGCATCATGGGATCGTACTGTGACACCCAGGTCATGCAGAAGTATCTGGGCATCCGCTCGGAATGGGTGGACATGACGGAGATCCTCCGCCGCATCACCCTGGGCATCTATGATCCCGAGCAGTATGAAAAGGCACTAGGATGGATCCGCGAAAACTGCCGCGAGGGCTTTGACTGCAACAGCGGTGTCGAGCTTCCCGAGATCATCACCCGCTCCAAGGTTGTTTCTCCCGACAAGGACTGGGAATTTATCGCCAAGTTCTCCCTGGTGGTGCGGGACCTGATGTTCGGGAATCCCAAGCTGGACGAGATGGGCTGGCACGAGGAAGCCCTGGGAAGAAACGCCGTTGCCGGCGGCTTCCAGGGACAGAGACAGTGGACCGACTGGCTGCCCAATGGGGACTTCACGGAGGCGATTATGGCATCGACCTTCGACTGGAACGGGGCACGTCAGCCCACCGCCTTTGCGACAGAGAACGATACGCTCAATGGCCTGAGCATGCTGCTTGCCACCATGGTGACACATACCGCGCCCTGCTTCCATGACGTCCGCACCTACTGGAGCCCTGACGCTGTGGAGCGGGTGACAGGCTGGAAGCCTGAGGGCGTGGCCAAAGACGGCTTTATCCACCTGCTCAATTCGGGCGCAACCGCGCTGGATGCCACGGGCGCTGCGGGCGGCGTCATGAAGCCCTTCTGGGATATGACGCAGGAAGATATCCAGGCTTGTCTCAAGGCCACGGACTGGTGCCGCGCCAATTACCAGTATTTCCGCGGCGGCGGATTCTCCAGCCACTTCAGGACGCAAGCAGAGATGCCTGTCACGATGCTCCGCCTGAACATTGTCGAGGGCGTGGGTCTGGAAATGCAGATTGCCGAAGGCACGACCGCAACCCTTCCCGATGAGGTCCATATGCCTCTGGACAAGCGAACCGATCCCACCTGGCCGAAGATGTGGTTTGTGCCCAGAGTGACCGGAGAGGGGGCGTTCCGCGATGTGTACTCGGTCATGGCAGCCTGGGGCGCCAATCATGGCGTGACGGTCTACGGTCATGTCGGCGCAGATCTCATTACGCTTGCGAGCATGCTGCGCATCCCGGTGGCGATGCACAATGTGCCCGAGGAGAAGATCTATCGCCCGCACGCATGGGGCGCCTTCGGTACCAAGGACACACAGAGCGCGGACTATGCCGCCTGCAAGCATTACGGACCGCTGTACGGGAAAATCTGACTTCTTTGGAGCTGTGGCTATGCCATGACTCCTTCTTTAGTTGTCCAAGCGGGAACTGTGCAGAGACGGCATCCATGGAGCGTGGATCAGCTTGGTGTCATGGAAGATACGGATAATGCAGATGCTATGGCAGATGTCCTGCAAGGGGAGAATCCGGTGCACCGTGATCTTCTTGAAGGAGAACTGGCGCGTCAAAAACGCTTGCACTTTACCTGTCTGTGGCCTATGATTGGAGCAAGAAAAAACGGCGGTTCAGCCGCCGGGAGGGGGAACATACGTTGCTGTTATCACAAGGGGATACCCTGCTGTTTATCGGTGATTCCATCTCGGACTACGAGCGGGCCAGGCCGGTGGGTGAGGGACTTTTCAATGCCTGGGGAACGAGCTATGTCGCCAATGCGGCGTCGCTCCTGTCGTGCATGTATCCCGAGCTTCACCTGCGCATCATCAACATGGGCATTTCCGGGAACAATGTCAGGGATCTGGAGGGCCGCTGGGACACGGATGTGATGGATCATCATCCGGACTGGGTGAGTGTGCTCATCGGGATCAATGATGTCTGGAGGCAGTTTGACAGTCCGCAGATGCCGGAAACGCATGTGCCGCTGGAGGAGTACCGCGAGACGTATACCAGGCTCATCGAAAAGACCCGTCCCCATGTCAAGGGCATGATTCTCATGGCACCCTATTTCATGGAGCCCAATCAGGCCGATCCCATGCGGCAGAGGATGGACGAGTACGGCAAGGTTGTCCGGGAGCTTGCGGACAAGTATGGTTTCCCCTTTGTCGACCTTCAGAGCGCATGGGACAGGCTCTTTGAGCATATGCACCCCTGCAATATTGCCTGGGACAGGATTCACCCCAACCAGGTGGGATGCATGTATATTGCCAAGCAGTTCCTTGGCGCTATAGGCGCAGATAGAGCATAAGCGAATCGGAGAGGAAGAAAAGAGTATGCAGATTATTTCAGGCACCGCATTGCCCAATATGCCCTGGGAGGACCGTCCCGCAGGCAATACCGAACCCGTATGGCGCTTTAGCGGCAACCCGATCATCGGACGCAACGGGAACAAGCGTTCCAACAGTGTGTTCAACAGCGCCGTCGTTCCCTTTGGCGACGGCTATGCCGGTGTGTTCCGCTGTGACAGCCGCTCCATCTCGATGGACCTGTTTGCAGGCTTCTCCAAGGACGGCATCCACTGGACCATCGACGATGAGCCCATCCATCTTGTCGGCGCAGACCCCGAGATCGGACGCTATGAATACCGCTATGATGCCCGCATCACCTGCCTGGACGGCAAGTACTATGTGAGCTGGTGCAATGGCTATCACGGGCCGACTATCGGCATTGCCTGGACGGAGGATTTTAAAACCTTCCATCAGCTGGAGAATGCCTTCCTTCCCTTCAACCGCAACGGTGTCCTGTTCCCCAGAAAGATTCAAGGAAAGTATATGATGCTCTCCAGACCCTCGGATAACGGACACACGCCCTTTGGCGATATCTTCCTCAGTGAAAGTCCTGATCTGGACTTCTGGGGACATCACCGCTATGTCTTCGGCACCGTGCCCGGAAATGATTCCGCATGGCAGGCCACGAAGGTCGGACCTGGACCTGCGCCTATTGAGACCGATGAAGGCTGGCTCCTGATCTATCACGGCGTCATCACCACCTGCAATGGGTTCGTCTACCGTGTGGGCAGCGCACTGCTGGATCTGGATCAGCCCTGGAAGGTCATCGCCCGGACCAAGGACTATATCCTGGCGCCCTGGGAGATTTACGAGTGCGTGGGTGATGTCCCGAATGTTACCTTCCCGTGCGCGGCGCTTACCGACAAGGATACCGGTCGCATCGCGATCTATTACGGCTGTGCAGACACGGTGACGGGGCTGGCCTTTACGACGATCAATGACCTGGTCACCTATACGCGCGAGCACGCGCTGTAAGCCGCGGATAGCAGCAAATGGTATAGGATAGATATGACAAACTGCATAACGAATCCACTTCGGTATGCAGTTTGTTCTTTTCTTTTGTGAGGTTTAACGTGAAACCTTGCATTTTCTGTGTTCTTACCTTGCAATCCGCAGGGCAATTATGATAGCATGCTATGCGTAGAAAGTTTTGAGTCATGGAGGGTGGCATGCTGAAGGAAAAATCGACGCGCCGCACGGCACTTTTCCTTTTCTTGATCGGCCTGGCCATCGGCATCTACCAGGGCAGCGTGAATGATACGTTTGCGCGCTTTCCCGTCTTTCTCTCCGATCTCTTCTTTACCGAATGCATGGTTTTTCTGGCCATCGGTGTGATCCGGCTGCTTGGCAACATGCACGCTTTTACCTCCGCTTCCTATGGCTTCCGCTTCGTCCACAAGATCTTCAGAAACGAGCAGAAGAACTTTGGCGACGCACAGAAGGCCAAGGATGAGTATCTCAAGTACAGAGAGGAAAAGCCGCAGCATCCGGAGGCAAAAGATTACATGATACTCAGCCTCATCTTCCTTGTGCTTTCCCTCTTGATGATCCCCTTTGCGAGATAAGGAGCGGCAATAAAGGCTGAGCAAAAAAACATTTTGGTTGGAACTGCCACGGCAGTGACAATAGTCCCTGATTCCCCCTAGCGACAATTGCAGCAAGGAGTGACACGCATGAAAAAACTGACCGCCCTGTGTCTGACCCTCGCAATGCTTCTTTGTGTTCTGGCCATCCCGGCCGGTGCGGAAGAAGGCGGCAAGGTGTATAGGACCTACCTTGGAAGCGACTGCCCGATTCTGAATGCACAGAACTCGGTGGAAACGAGTCTGGATACGCCCACTAGCTACTGCGGCGCTTTCCTGTATCGTACCGTGCCCGATGAGGACGGCAACGGCTTCCACTATACCGGTGACATCGCAGCCGATCTCCCCGTGCAGATCGACGAGGTCACCTGGCAGATCCCGATCGACCCCGCTGCCTGCTGGGCAAACGGCGATCCGATCAACGCCGACACCATGATCTATTCCTACAAGATGCTGCTTGACCCGATCCTGGTCAACCGCATGGCAGACTTCCTGGCTGATTACAACATCACCATCGTCAATGCCAAGGAATACAATCAGCAGGGTGAAAGCGGCACCGTGGCCTGGGAGGACGTCGGCATCAAGAAGATCGACGAGTACACCATCCAGATCACTACCGATAAGGAATACACCCAGACCCAGGTCTGCTCCCAGTTCACCAACCGTGCCACCGCTCCGGTCTATGAACCGCTGTATGAGGCCGGCATGAGCGAAGACCGCACCAGCACCACCTACGGCACCACCCTGGACGCCTACATGTCCTGCGGTCCGTATGTGTTCACCACCTGGGATTTCGACAACAAGCAGATCTATGTGCGCAACGACAAGTATTGGCACAGCGACCTTTTCCACTATGACACCGTGGACGTGAGCATCGTCAAGGAAATGAACGCCCGCGTGCAGCTGTGGGAAAAGGGCGAACTCGATGACCTGTCTCCCGATGCCAACACCATCGAGACCTACATCGACGATCCGCGTATGGTCGAATATCCGTCGCTTACCGTGTTCCACATCGATATCAACGCCAATAACCCCGAGAATCCGCTCTCTGCCTCCGTCAACTATCGCCGCGCTATGTACTATGCGCTTAACCGTAACGTGATTGCCGAGGACATCTTCGGTTATCAGGAGCCGGCTGCATGGTATGTCAACGGTCAGGCCGGTATCCTTTCCGAGTCTGGTCTCACCTATCGTGAGAGCGAGTATGGCAAGGCTGTGGTCGAGAAGGTCAACAGCGTTTCCGATAATGGCTACAGTCCCGAGCTGGCCCGCGAATACCTCGCCAAGGCCTACGAGGATGTCGGTCTGGATGCGGACACCGTCGTGACGCTGCGTATCGCCTTCGGCGATGACGAGACTGCCTGGAAGGCCACCGCGGAATATCTCATGGAAGAATTCCCGGTCATCTTCGAGGGCAAGATCAAGCTCGAGGCTGACACCTATGCCGGCATCTCCGCCACCGATTACAAGAAGAGCACAGATGTATGGGATTTCTCTCCCAACGACTGGACCCGCGGTGCAAGCCGTACCTATCCCTACACCTGCTTCTACTACTATCTGGAATCCTACGGCTCTCATCCCAACAACTATTTCGATCCTGAGTTTGAGGCCCAGTATGCGGTCTGCGAGAGCGTGCAGGACGATTATGAGCAGATGCTGAAGGAAACCCAGAAGCTGGAAGAAATCTACATCGACAAGGTCGTACACATTCCTGTCGCTCAGGAAGTCAGCTATCAGATGTTCTCTGACCGTCTGGTGCTGCCGGTGCGCACCTACATCCCGGGCTTCGGCTGGGGAACCATCTACGGTGATATCGCCGAATAAGCTTTAGGCACCTTTGGGAGAGGTGTACTGCGTGCAGTACACCTCTCATCCCTGTTAAAGGGGACAGAAACGATTACCACAGAGGACGTGAGACAAGCGCATGTTCAAATACATCATGGGGCGTGTCGGTGCCATGCTGCTGACACTGTTTCTGGTCATGACGCTTTCGTTCTGGATTATCCGACTGATGCCCATGAGCATCTTTGAAAACCCCGAGGTTTCGCCGGAAATTCAGCGCAAGCTTGAGGACCGCATGCACCTGCATGAGCCGATGGCAGTGCAGTACTATTACTTCATCGAAGGCATTGTGACCCGCGGTGATTTCGGAACCTCCGTAAAGATCCGTCCGGGCCTTGATGTGTTTGAAATCCTTTCCACACGTATCCCCGCAACCGTCGTGCTCAATGTCTTTTCGCTACTCATATCCATTCCATTGGGCATCATCTTTGGGGCGTGGGCAGCGCTGAAACGCAATAAACCGACGGACACGGTGATATCGTTCTTCATAGTGGTGTTCATATCGGTCCCATCCTTTGTCTTCGCCTCGGTGT
>JAFUZB010000400.1 GCA_017476845.1 Clostridia bacterium | reverse complement strand
GGCAAGTGTGTCTCCGGCGATCTCGCAGGCATTGTCTGCCATGCGCTGGAGAAGCGTTATCCCGGCAGTGTGGTGCTCTTCATGATCGGCGCAGCCGGAGATCAGGCACCCGTAAAGCGGGCCAAGGGCTATGCGCCAAGCGAAGAGGGAGGCTACAACGATATTGATCTGCACGAGGCCGGCGTCCCGGTTGCCGAGGCGCTGGGCGAGCAGCTCGCAGGCGAGGTGGAAATCCTTCTGTCCTCCCAGGCAAAGGAGCTCTCCGGCGAACCTGCCATCCGACACCGCGTCTTCCATGCTCCCGCCAAGCAGATGAACCGGAACCTGCATGAGCTCCGTCCCACCCGGGAATGCACCTGGGTAAGCGACGGAGACAAGGAGCAGGTGATCGAGCTACTCACACTGGATACCCTTTCCATCCTCGGCGTAAAACCCGAGCTGACCTATCCCACGCTCAAGCAGCTTCAGGCCATCTGTCCCTCCCGCGTCACCCTGGTAGCCACCATGATCAACGGCGGCGCCAAGTACATGGCCGATCAGACGGCCTACGACAGATGCATGTACGAAGCCATCAACTCGCCCTTCGCTCCGGGAGCGGCCGAGATGCTGGTGCGCGAAGCGACAGCGCTTATGAACAGCTGATTATCTCATTTCGCGCAACAATAAGCGCGAAAAACGGTTTGATCGGTCAAAATGAAACCATTATGATCATCTTGACGCTGAAAAACTCCTACTCCACTTGAGCTTATGCACCACAGTACAGGTGCTTGGCTATATACCCCGGTAACCCAGACATAAAAAGGAGGAACCCCAATGAAAAAGTTCTTGTCTCTGCTTCTGGCTGCGATCATGGTTCTTTCCATGGCCAGCTTCGCTTCTGCCGATCAGGGCAGTGCGGTCGTCGTCGGCCTAGCCGGCGATCCCGGCAACATCGGACCGTTCCAGGGCATGGGCCTTGGCCGCATCGGTATCCTGTTCACCACCTATGAGATGCTCATGGTTAAAGACGGCGACAACTTTGTCGGCTGCCTGATGAAGGAACTGACCCCCGTGGACGATCTGACCTACGATGTCGAAATCTACGATTACATCGTTGACCAGGCCGGCAATTCGCTGACGGCAAACGACATCAAGTTCTGCTTTGAGACCGCAAAGGGAACCGGCAACCTGCCCAAGCTCTCCTCTGTGGACAGCGTCGAAGTCATCAGCGATTATGTGGCCCGTTTCCACTTCACCGCGCTGGCTGCCGGCGATCTCGAGTCCCTGCTGATGGAATGCCCCATCGTCACCCAGGCCGCCTATGAGGCCTCCGCTGACCAGATGGCCACCGACCCTGTGACCACCAGCCCCTATCAGGTTGTGGATTACAAGACCGGCTCCACCATCACCTACAAGCGCAATGAGAACTACTGGCAGAAGGACGAGCTGGCCCCCTCCACCTCCAAGCACAATGTGGATGAGATCACCTTCAAGATCATTCCTGACCCGGTCCAGCTGGTCAACGCGCTGAAGACCAAGGAAATCGATATTTCCGCCGCCATCGACGGCTCCTACATCTCCGATTTCATGAATGTTGACGGCTTCGCCGTGACCCAGATCCCCGACAACACCACCAAGTTCCTGGTCTTCAACTTCGACTCCATCCCCAGCGCCGCAGAGCGTCAGGCCATCGCCTATGCCGTGGACGTGGAAGACATCATCGCCTTCGCCTTTGACGGCATCGGCTATCATGCCAAGACCATCGGCAACACCAAGTATCCGGATTTCGTGTCCGCCTGGAGCGATGAAGAATACTACGAGTACGACGAAGAAAAGGCACAGGCCCTCTTTGACGAAGCCGGCGTTTCCGGCAAGACCTACCGCCTGCTCTACAACGTGGCCGACGACAACACCAAGATCGTGACCACCATCCAGGCTGCCCTGTGCGACTTCGGCATCAATGTTGAACTCATCGGCTATGACAACGCCCTCTTCGGAACCTACAAGTATGACGACAAGAAGAGCGATGAATGGGATATCATGCTCGACGAAGCCGGCTCCTCCAACCTCCTCACCAACGTGTGGAAGCTGAGCCTGGACGCCCGCGACCAGACCTATGGCAAGACCATCGGTCATGTGGCAGATGACACCCTCCAGTCCCTCATCGAGGCCGCCATCAATGACAACACCCCCGAGAACATGGACGCTTTCCATCAGTATCTGAAGGAACAGTGCTATGAGTACGGCCTGGTCTCCAAGGTCAACAACCTGGCTCACACCACCGTGGTGAAGGAAGCCCAGACCTGCTTCCGTGGCCAGATCCTGCCCGGCGCCTGCGAATATTAATTCAAAGGACACACAGCGTAAGTCAACCTAAGGGCGCTGCGGCCACCGTAGCCGCAGCGCCCTTTCCTTTGAAAGAGAGAGGAGAACCGCATCATGGTCAGATACATAGGCAAGCGATTGCTGTGGATGATCCCGGTCATGCTTGGCATCGCGATCCTGATTTTCTCCATCATGTACATCTGTCCCGGCGATCCCGCATCCAGCCTGCTCGGTCCCAGTGCGACGGCGGTCGAGCTCGCGGCTAAGCGCGAGGAGATGGGACTCAACGATCCCTATATTGTGCGTCTGGGACGCTATCTGTATCAGACATTCATCCAGTTTGATCTGGGCACCTCCTACAAGTTCGGCACCCCGGTGTTCGCGGGCCTGATGGAGCGCATGCAGTACACCCTGGTCATTGCCCTTCTGTGTATGGCGCTTCAGGTCTTTGTAGGTACGCCCCTTGGCATTGCCGCCGCCACCCATCACAACGGCATCGCGGACCGCATCTGCATGTTTCTCGCGCTTCTGGGCGTGAGCATTCCGGCCTTCTGGCTGGCACTGATGCTGGTGCTGATCTTCGCCGTCAATCTGGGATGGCTGCCCACCTCCGGCGTAGCCAACGGACTGGCCTCCTTCATCCTCCCCTGTATCGCCAACTCCTTTGCGGGCATTGCCTCCCAGGCACGCCACACCCGCTCCTCCATGCTTGAGGTCATCCGTTCCGACTACATCACCACCGCTAAGGCGAAGGGTCTTTCCAGCCGCACAGTCCTCTTCAAGCATGCCCTCCCCAACGCCCTCATCCCGATCATCACCATCGTCGGCAACGGCATGGGCATGATGCTGGGCGGCACGGTCATCATTGAGAACGTGTTCGCCATCCCCGGTGTGGGCCGCTATATGACCGATGCCATCAACAGCCGCGACTATCCCGTCGTCATGGGCGGCGTGCTGATCCTGGGCCTCATCTTCAGCCTGATCATGCTGCTGGTGGATATCGTCTATGCCTTTGTCGATCCGCGCATCAAGGCCCAGTATGAGGGCAAAAAGCGCACGAAGAAAGGAGGCGCCTGATCCATGCAAAAAACGGCTGACACCGGTGTACGCAATCGCCGTCAGGGCCAGTTCGGCCAGGTGATGCACCGTCTTCGCAAAAACAAGGTGGCCATGGTCGGTCTCGTCGTGCTCCTGCTCCTGATCCTGATGGCCATTCTCTCTCCCTGGATTACCCCCTATGATTACGCCAAGACCAGCAAGAATAACCGCTATGCCCTGCCCAGCTGGGAGCATCCCTTCGGCTGTGACGCCATGGGCCGCGATATTCTCTCCCGTATCATGTACGGTGCCCGCGCCTCCCTGTGGCTGGGCCTTATGAGCACCTTGGTTTCCACGATCGTGGGTGTCCTGCTCGGCTCCCTGGTCGGCTACTATGGCGGCAAGGTGGACAACATCGTCATGCGTATCCTGGATATCATCCAAGCCATCCCCGGCATGCTCCTGTCCATCGCCATCTCCGCCGCCCTGGGCTCGGGTATCGGCAACACCATCCTGGCCCTGTCCATCGGCGGTATCCCCATGACGGTGAGACTCCTGCGCGGCTCTATCCTGACCGTGCGCAAGCAGGAATACATCGAAGCGGCTGAAAAGATCAACTGCTCCAAGTTCCGCGTCATCATGAGCCACATCCTGCCCAACTCCATCGCCCCCGTCATCGTCTCGGTGACCATGGGCATCGGCAACACGATCCTGCAGGCCGCTTCCCTCTCCTACATCGGCCTGGGCGTGCAGCCGCCTACCCCCGAATGGGGCGCCATGCTCTCCGAGGGTAAATCCATGATCACCAAGTACCCGCATCTGTGCATCTTCCCCGGCCTTGCCATCATGGTCGTGGTGCTGTGCCTGAACATGCTCGGCGACGGTCTGCGCGATGCGATGGACCCGAAGCTGAAGAACTGAGAAAGGAGGAATCCCCATGGCAAACAAGGATGTTCTTTTGTCCGTCAAAGACCTGACCGTGGAGTACACCTCCGAAGGCGAGGTCATCCACGCCGTCAACCATGTTTCCTTTGATCTGGAAAAGGGAAAAACCATCGGCCTGGTCGGTGAGACCGGCGCCGGTAAGACCTCCATTGCCCGCGCGATCCTGCGCATTCTGCCCGAGCCGCCCGCCCGTGTCCCCAACGGTGAGATCACCTTTGAAGGCAAGGACCTGCTAAAGATCCGCGAGGAGGACATGCAGAAGATCCGCGGCAAGGAGATCTCCATGATCTTCCAGGATCCCATGACGGCCCTCAATCCCATCATGCGCGTAGGCGAGCAGATCGCGGAGGTCGTACACCTCCACGAGCACTGCTCCAAGCATGAGGCGACAGAAAAGGCCAAGAAGATGCTGGAGATGGTCGGCATCCCCGGCGAGCGCTACTATGAGTATCCGCATCAGTTTTCCGGCGGCATGAAGCAGCGCGTGGTCATCGCCATGGCCCTCGCCTGCAGCCCCACCCTGCTCCTGGCCGACGAGCCCACCACCGCCCTGGACG
>JAFUZB010000399.1 GCA_017476845.1 Clostridia bacterium | reverse complement strand
CCATATGCCGATATTTTAGAAATGCCGATAAAATTCTAATGGAATCCCATGCCTAGCGCAATACCAGGCACAGGAAAAAAGTATCGGCATTTATTTCAGTCCGCACAGTCGCTTTATGACATCCTCATCGTTGGCATATTTGAAAGCGACATCGTCCTTAAAGACAGAACTGTCGCTATCGCTGAGTTTGTGCAATGCTTCGCGTTTCATTTCCTCGGTAACCTTTGCGTAGAATCGGGTCGTTTCTATGTTTGAATGACCAAGCCATTCTGAAATAGTCGGAAGCGGCACGCCGGCCTGGTACAAGTGCATGGCCCTAGTCCTCCGGAACAAATGCGAGTGCAGATGAATCAAGTCAGGATTGCTATTGCGGACTTTTTCCTCGCACCCCTCAAGGATTCGGCTGACATTGTCGCTGGACATCTTGTTATGCCTGCCATTGCGAAAGGAATAGAATACCAAATCCTCCTGGTTTCTGCTGGGATGATATTTTTCGCAATAACGGTCAAACTGTTGCCATATCTCCTTGGACAAGGGAGTGATCCTGTGTTTTTTCCCTTTTCCGTAGAAATGGACGTCGGCCTCATCGTTGGATGTTGTCTTGATGTCAAGGAGCCTAAGCGACAGCACTTCATTGATCCTCGCACCGCTCTCGTAAAGCAGGGACAGGAGGAACCGGTCCCTTATGGCGTCGCGGTTGCTTTCCGTGCTCTTCAGTATCAGGCAGACGTCGTTTGTAGAAAGCCATGTGAAATCTATGACCCTGTCGTCATTGACGTCGCTTATTTCGCGGATCGCTTCATATTCGTCCAAGGCGAGCGCTCGCTTCTTGTAAAGGTACCTGCAGAATCCGCGTATATCTGACAGCCTGTGGTTGATGGTGGTCGCCACGTTGTTCCGGTCGGATTTAAGCCATGCCATGAATCCGACTATGTTCTTCTGGTTGAAATCGGAAGCCTGCATTGTCAGCACGGTTACTCCATTTTCGGATTCAAGATATGCCACGAACAAGTTTATGCTGTATCGGTACGAGGCTATCGTGTCATCGTCGCGGTTTCGGACGCCCGGAAGGTATGTCCGCATGAACTCCCCCATAAGGGCAACAAGGTTTGGATCCTTTGCTTTAATCCTCATCATCCGGCACCCCCTTTCCGTAAACACTGGAAAGAAGGTCCCAGTCGATGTTCGCCGCCCTGCGCAGGTTCTCTGGCAGGAGATGGATATAATAAAGCGTTGACGCGAGCTCCGAATGCCCCATATAGGCCGAGAGGTACGGCAGCAGCTCCATCACGTCCCTGCCGCCGCTAACCCAGCGGGTTATGTTGCGCGAAGCAAATGCATGGCGAAGGTCGTAAGGCCTTGGAGTTCCCCTCCATGCAATGCCGCTCCCCGAAATCAGCCGCCGCCATATCTGGTTGTACCATGATGTTTCATAAGGCGTGCCGTCCCACTTTTGGAAGAACCACTGCCTCTTTCCGGCAATCGAGTCGTATCTCTGGCAGAGGGCGCGCATATCCTCCGACATAATGATGTGCCGATCCTTGTGCCTCTTGGACTGGCGTATGTAAACATCCCCTGTTTCCAGGTCCACATCCTCGGCGCGTATCGCGGGAGGCTCCTGTGGGCGCATGCCGCAGCAGTAAAGCATTCGGCTGTACACCGGGAGCACGACTTCGGGCAGGTATCTCTTCCCGCAGGTTTTCCCGACATACGAGTCTATCGTGTTGAACAGCCCGGAAAGCTCGGCGTCGGTAAACAGGTACGGATTAAAGGCTATGCGCTTTACCGCGTAGTCCTCATCCGGGATGAAGTCGTCATGCCCGAGGAAGTTCAGGTATTTCGTGTATTCCCGCAGGAGCGAGATGAATGCTGCCTTGCTGTTGGTGGTGTATGGGTAATGTCCAAGCCACTCATCCACCATTTCTCGGGTTATGCGCAGCGCCTCTGGATGGTTCTCCACACAGAAGTTTATGAATGGCGGAACCGAGCTCCTGTATGTGGCGGTTGCATATCCGACAGACTGGCGGTAGGCCATCATCTCCTCGAATGCGCCGTTTAGCTTCTCGTCTAGGCTCATGGACGCTCGCCTCCTCTCACGGGGCCGGTGCTTTCCGCGCGGCCGGAATAGTATCCGCCAGAAATAGGCACATCCGAGAAGCCCATCGCCACAAATGCCACTTGGTGCTTGTCATGCGTGATATATGGCTTGTCCTCGGTGATGGATTTATGCCCCATCATCTGGGACGCAGTTTCAATGGGAACTCCCCTTGAAACCATGACCGTCTCAAACGAACGGCGAATGCTGTGGAATCCCCTGAATGCGATTTTGGGCACACCGGCCTTCCCGCAATACTTGTCGATCATGCTGCCAAATCCCTTTGACAGCCTTCGGTATGGGGTCTTTACGGTCACGAAAACCTCTGGGACATCGCATTGGGGACGCCACTCGAGGATGTAGTCGGCCAGGGCGTTCAGGGTGACGCCGTTTAACTCGGAGACAATCTGCGTGTGTGTTTTTGACTGTATCACGGACACCCGTTGGTTATGCCAGTCTATGTCCGACAGCTTGATGCCTATGATGTCTATCCCGCGAAGCCCCGTGCAGTATGCGACAAGTATGATTGCGAGATCCCTCTTGCCGAGTGTGCTGTCCGTATCGGCGGCCTGCGCTATCCCTAAGATCTCATCCTCTGAATAGGCAGGGATTATGCGACGGTGGTCATTCTTCAGCTTCAGGAGGGTATAGTCGCGATGGAGGCTGTGGTTTCCATGGGCTTTTAGGTACTCCGTGGTGTACTTTACGCACCTTAGTGTGCGCCCCGTGCTCCCTCCGTTCGACTCTGGAACCTCGTTGACAAGAAACGACATGACGGTCGTGTCATCAATGAGCTCCGGCTTTATCCCGCGCTGTTCCGCGTACCACAGAAAATGCCTTGTGGGTGCACGGAGGTCGCTTTTGGTCGCATCGCTGATTGGCTGGCTGTCAAGTATCTTCTCGACGAGGATGCCAGCGTCATCGGATACAAGGTACTTGCGCAAACGCTGTTTTGCGTTAGAAAAATCCACAACGCCGGTCTCGGCAAGCGAGGATAGCATTCTGACAACGCGTAGCTGGAATCTATGATACTCCTTGCATATATCACCAGAGGAACACAGTTTGTCAAGGTTATCCTTGTAGGCGTCCATCAACTCCGGACTGTAGTGGTCAGCCTGTGATGACTGTGCAAAACTCAATATCCGGTTACATGTGGTCTGGTACTGTTCCGTGGATACCTCCAGTATCCCGTAGGCTCTCACCTCCTTCATGAGCTGTTCAGTCAATGGTTTTAACAATGGGTAAGATTTTTTCATTTGCGGCCTCCTTACTATAGTGGTTGACTGGTTACATCACTATAGTAAGAAATGCCGATAAATATATAAAGCGTTATAAATCCGATATCTGGGAAAGCCTAAAATCGGCATTTCTAAAATATCGGCATATGGAACATCGAATGTATGTTCAAATGTTGCAAACAGTACCTGCATTTTGGAAAGGATTTTCAGGCACCCTCTTTTGAAGCGCAAAACACCCAGATTGCCATCGCATTCACGAGATATATGCTGATCTACATAGAGCAGCGTGAATCTGAAGACTACCGTTCATGCGGCGAACTGTTTATGCTGTTTTATCAGGAACTGCAGGATATCACATTCATCAAATCTCTCGCCCTGATTGTTGCGCTGTTTAAGGAAGGGATGATGAAACTACTCGGCGTAACGGAAGCGCAGATACAGTCTGTGGTAGACTATGTATTATCATCACTGCCGGGGTATCTGAAAAGATCACTGTCCGCTGCAAATAGTCTGACACAGACAACATAACTATTTTTCAAGGTGCAACCCTCACAAAACAAGGTTTTAGTGCCGATTTAGGTGTGGGAAGTATGAGATATTATAAATGACATATTGTTCTTCATATAGATTGACATACACTGCATATTAACATATAATATATCTGAAATAATAGAATGTATGTTAAAGGCGGTGTTCATATGAGTGAAATCACATCATTGTATTATGCTTTGAGAGCTGAATTGGAGCAGAAAACCAAAGAGCTTGATAAGATAACCAAGGAATTAGACGAGATTGGAAGAGAGCAGAAGTCTATAGTCGTTAAGACGATCAATGATAATCAATATTATTATGAACAATGGCGAGAGAATGGTAAGTTAAGGTATAAGTCACTTGGAAAGGTTACGCCCGGTGGAGCTTGTGACAATGAGATAAGAATTATGCGGAGAAAAGAACTGCTTGCCAGAGAAGAAGAACGTCAATTTTTGATAACACATTTACAAACAGAACTTAATAAGCTCAAGCATTGGAGAGATAAAGAATCAATACTTTTTGAATATTCATTCGAGGTATTCTGGAAGGATCAATTGTCGGCAAGAGTATCTGTGGGTAAAAGCAGAGTGCACGTATCAAGATATATAAAGCATCCTATAAGACAGATTTTTTCGGATGAGGTTATCACAAGAAATCAATTAAATGAAGTGCTTAAGCTTAGGTGCTTTGAAGAGGGGCGGGCCGATTGCGTGGCAAAGCTTAAAGCATTAGGACTTTCGGAGTATAATCCGCTAGAGATTGTTAAGAAAACTCATGGGGTATCATTTAACGATTATATATGGATACGATTTCCGGGAGAGCGGTTGACAGCTAAGGATGTATTGGTGAGGGATTGATATGTTTGATGTTCAGATTGATGAAAGTTACATTGTGGAGCAGAGTGGCACTTCAGAGGGTACGCAGGTTAAATATAAAAAGGATGATTACTGGTATAAGCTGGATAACAGGGGAAGAGAAGGTTATTGTGAATATCTTGTATCAAAACTGCTAACATTTACTGATCTTGATCCTAAGGAATATATTCTCTATGATCAGGGACGTATTAATGGAAGATCAGGATGCAGGAGTAAGAATTATCTCCATGAAGGTGAGGAATTCATAACCATATATAGAATGTATTACAATGAGTTTGGAAGGAATCTGGCTCAGTATACTGCTGCAATGGAAAGCATGGAAGAACGCATAGAATATGTTACCGGTTTTGTTAAAGAAAGTACAGGTGTTGACCCTACAGAATATTTTAGAAAAGTATTCACATTGGATAGAATAACTTTGAACGAAGACAGGCATTTTAATAATCTTGCATTACTATATAGTGAAGATGGATACAGATGTGCACCAATTTTTGATAATGGGATATCATTACTTACAGCTAATCACAGTGTGAATTGGAACTTTGATATGAAAGAAAATGTGAGAAGGGTAGTTGCCAAACCATTTTCAGGTTCACATCAGAAAATGTATAATTATTTCGCGAAAGGTTTTGATATTGATTGTGCTGGCGTAATTGACTGGCTGGAGAGAGAGCCACAGTCGACAGAACGAGATGTGCTGATGTATCAGATAAAACACGGATCATAAACGCAGCCGTCAGGCTGGCGAAAATTAGGAATATAGATAAGTTGACCGTGAAGGAAATCACGGACGAGGCACACCCCTGTTGCCCAAATAAAAAAGGAGAATCAAACAGTGAGCGTTGTTATTCTGAAAGGAAATGTATGTCATACGGTAAGACCCGAAGAGCTTGAGATATATCCGCATTCTTATGTGATAGGAGAGCATGGTGTGTGCCGTGGGATTTTCAGGGAACTGCCGAAAAAGTATTCAGGTATTCCCGTGATGGATTATGGCGACTGCCTGATCATTCCCGGCATGGTGGATCTGCATATTCATGCGCCACAGTACGCGTTCCGCGGTACGGGAATGGATGATGAGCTTTTGGATTGGCTGAAATTACGGACATTTCCGGAGGAGACGAAATATGCGGATCTTGAATATGCCGCCCGTGCCTATGGAATGTT
>JAFUZB010000398.1 GCA_017476845.1 Clostridia bacterium | reverse complement strand
GCTACGATGATCTTTTTGTCGCCTGCACTGCTAGGTATTGTCACGATGTTGCTAATGCCTGCGTACACGACATGTACCTCCTCTACATGCTAGTATAAAAACCATCAAAATTATACTAGCATGTAGGAGCGGTGTCAATACAGTAATTACTTATGTTCTAGCCCTTTTGAGTGGCAAGCCTAGTATAAAAACTTGCGATTCTGGGTTGGTCTTGGCAAATGCGTAATACGCTCGCGCAGGGGAGCGCAACAAAACGTGATTTGAGATCGATGTGACAACAGCTGTATCGGTTTACGCCTTGTGCGCGCGGGCACAGCATTCCAGCACACTGCGCGTCCGGGCGATGATCTCCGGGTCCGTATCGGTATAGCAGCAGCCGTCGGGAAGGCCCGGCGAAGAAAACCACAGCGGGGTTTCCCGGGGCCAGGATACGTCGTGCCGGATGCAGCTCGCGGAGAGGTGGACGCAGGTAAGACCGGTGCGGGAGATCAGGGTGGCCGCGTTTTCCGGCCGGATGCCGGAGGCGGGCAGGATCTGGATGGCCCCTGAGACAAATTCCCGCATGGCAGCGAGTGCTTCCGTGCCCTCCAGGGCCGTGGATGTCTGCCCACTGGTTAGCACCCTGGTCATGCCCAGGGAAATCAGGGTATCCAGGGCACGCCTCCAGTTGGGAACAAGATCGATAGCGCGGTGAAACACGGTTTCCCTGTCTTGGCACAGCGCACACAGCGTCCTTGTGCGCTCGGCATCGACCGTTCCCTCGGGTGTCAGGCAGCCGAAGACAATGCCGTCCGCACCGAGGGAGAGAAGGCTTTCCGCATCGCGGAGCATACAGCGAAACTCGGAGGGGTCATATGCAAAACCGCCCTCTCTGGGGCGGATCATGGAAAGGACCGGAACGGAGGTTTCCGCCTTTACGGTGGTAAGTAGGCCGCCGGAGGGCGTCAGTCCGCCGAGGGAGAGCGCGCTGTTGAGCTCAATGCGATCAGCGCCGGCCTTCGCTGCGGCGATTGCACCTGCGGCGGTCTGGCAGCAGGCCTCAAGAAGAAACGGGGCGGGCATCATGTCACCTGTCCTTCCGGAATCTCAAGAACATAGCGCTCAAAGGCATTGATGATCGGAATACCTTCATATTCGACCATGCGCGGGATGTTCCAGCCGTAGGTCTGATGAACGTGACCGTGGCACATGTACTGGGGATGGAAGGTGTCCAGCACGGTCTGAAAGCAGTCAAAGCCGCGGTGTGCCCGGTCCTCGGCATCGCCGTAGCCGGTGAGACTGGCGTGGGAGACAAAGATGTCCAGCCCGCCGGCCTTCTTTACCACGCGGCGAAACTTGTGTACGCGCCTGACCATCTCCCGCTCGGTATACTGGTATTCCCCGGAGGAGTATTCCAGACAGCCGCCCAGGCCGCCGATGCGAAGGCCTCGGAAGGTAAATACATTGCCGTCGATGTTTTCGCATCCGCCGGGCGGATCGTCGGCATAGCGTTCGTCGTGATTTCCCGGGACATAGAGCAGGGGCTTGCCTGTCATGGTGACAAGAAACTCCAGATATTCCCGCTTGAGATCGCCACAGGAGATGATGAGATCAATCCCGGCCACATGCTCGGGACGGTAATGGTCCCAGAGCGCCGGACACTCCTGGTCGGCTATGAGCAGTATTTTCACGCAGTCCCTTCTTCCCTTTTTGTTGTACCACTGAGGGCATTATAAGCCCCAGGCGGAGTGCAGGCAAGAGGAGAGCGGGCGGATGCGGGGACGATCAGGTACACAAAAGCGGTACTGAACCAATGTGGATTCAGTACCGCAAAATATTAGATGGGTTTCGCAGGTGGCTTATTCGGTGAGCAGGTCCTTGCAGCGGGTACGGTTCATCTTGTCGCACAAGGCGATGAAGGTATCCAGCGGGACGCCGTGGAGCTGCTGCTTCTGGCCGCGCACGGTGACGGAGACGGTGTTCTCCTCGACCTCCTTGTCGCCGACAACGACGATATAGGGATCCTTCATGGTCTTGTAGAACTTGATCTTCTCGTTCATGTTCTTGTCGGCATAGTCGACCTCGGTGCGGATGCCGATATCTTGCAGGGCGTTGACCACCTTCTCGGCGTAGGCGTTGTGCTCAACGCGGATCGGGACGACGCCCACCTGATAGGGATTGAGCCAGAAGGGGAAGGCTCCCTTGAAGTGCTCGATGATGATGCCGATGAAGCGCTCGAAGGAACCGTAGATGGCGCGGTGGAGCACCACGGGCTCCTGGAGCTGACCGTTCATGTCCTGGTAGGTGAGGCCGAAGTTGTGCGGGAGCTGGAAGTCCAGCTGTACCGTGCCGCATTGCCATTCGCGGCCGAGCGCGTCCTTGATCTGCAGGTCGATCTTGGGACCGTAGAAGGCACCGTCACCCTCGTTGACCTCATAATTGCCTTCGCCGTAATGCTTATCCAGAATGCGCTTGAGCGCGGCCTCAGCGCGGTCCCAGACCTCGATATCGCCCATGAAGTCCTCGGGGCGGGTGGAGAGCTCGGCGCGGTAGGTGAGGCCGAAGGTGGAATAGATGCGGTCGGCGATGGAGATGATGTTCTCGATCTCGCTCTCGATTTGACTTTCCATGACGAAGGTATGGTCATCGTCCTGACGGAATTCCTGCACGCGGAACAATCCGTTCATCTGACCGGACTTTTCCTTGCGGTGCAGCACGTCATACTCGCTGTAGCGGATGGGCAGCTCTTTGTAGGAGTGCGAGGTGCGCTTGTAGGCGGTCATGGCGTTGGGACAGTTCATGGGCTTGGCACCCATCATGTCCTCGGCGTTGGGCGTCCAGTCGGTGCCGGGCACGACGAACATGTTGTTCTGATAGTGTGCCCAGTGGCCGGAGATGAGCCAGAGCTTCTTGGAGTTGATGACCGGCGCGGAGATCTCCTGATAGCCCTCGCGGGATTGCAGCTCGCGGGAGAAGGTGAGCAGCGCCTGGTAGAGCTTGGAGCCGCGGGGAAGCCAGTAGGGCATGCCGGGTGCGGTCTCGTTGAACATGAACAGATCCAACTGTGTGCCGATCTTCTTGTGATCGCGCTCCTGGGCTTCCTTGACCCAGGCGAGATGCGCCTTGAGCTGGTTCTGGTCCGGGAAGGCGTAGACATAGATGCGCTGCAGGCTGTCGCGCTTCTCGTCGCCGCGCCAGTAGGCGCTGGAGACGGCCTTGACCTTGAAGGCGGTGGACAGAAGCTCCGCGGAGTTGGCAATATGCGGTCCGCGGCACAGATCGACATAGTCATCGCCCGTGTAGTAGACAGTGATGGTCTCGTCCTCGGGGAGATCCTGAATGATCTCGACCTTGAACTTCTGGTTCTTGAACATTTCCAGCGCGTCGGCCTTGGAGACCTCCTCGCGGCGCCAGTCTTCCTTGCGCTTGAGGATTTCCTTCATCTTGGCCTCGATCTCCGGGAAATCCTCGGTGGTCACGGCGCGGGGAAGGACAAAGTCATAATAGAGACCGTCGGCGATCTGCGGGCCGATGGCGTACTGTACGTTGTCCTTGCCGAACAGTTCGATGACGGCTTTGGCAAGCACATGCGCCAGGGAATGGCGGTAGACCTGCAGGAATTCTTCTCTTTCCATGGTGAGCTCCTCCGTTTGCTTGGTAGTTTGTTGGGAAACGACGTCTCAGGAAGACGGGTGAAGGCATAAGAAAAGGCATTCACCCATGCGGGGACGAATGCCTGAACATCCGCGGTTCCACCCTGCTTGCTAAACACCACTCATATCATGCGCTATCGGGCATGGGGCGCTTTCCGTCCGGGGATGGTATCCCATACGGTCTAGGACACGCGCTTGCAGCTGGTGCGCATGCTCTCTGGGCAAAGACTGGGCATGGACATGTTCCTCTTCATCCGGGAAGATGAAGTGATGCTAACACGCGCGCAAAAAACTGTCAACGGGAAATTCTAGAAGTGCCAAGGCAGGAACGGACAAACTCCGGGTCAAAATGCTTGATGCGGGTGCCGGAGTAGCCCATGTCAAGGGAGGCGATCGCCTGCATCTCCTCCTCGGTGAGGGTAAAGGAGAAGACATCGAAGTTCTCACGGATGCGCTCTGCATGGGTGGACTTGGGCAGCACGACAACCCCGCGCTGCAGGTTCCAGCGGAGCATGACCTGTCCGGGTGTCCTCTGGTGCGCTTGGGCAATGGTCCCAATGGTCTCGTTTTCCAGGGCATAGCGGCCGCCGCCAAGCGGTGCCCAAGCCTCGGGAACCACGCCGTAATCGCGCATGTTGGCAAGCGCCCCTGCCTGCACATACCAGGGGTGCAGCTCAATCTGATTGACGGCGGGCACCACCTGGACCGTCTCGCAGAAGTTCGCGAGGACGGCGGGATAGAAGTTGGAAACGCCGATGGCCTTCAGCCGCCCATCGCGATAGCCCTTCTCCAGTGCGCGCCATGCGGCAAAGTAATCGCCCAGGGCCTGATGGAGGAGATAGAGATCCAGATACTCCAGACCGGACTTTTTGAGGGACGCGTCAATCGCTTTGTCGGCAGTAGATTCATCGGTAAAGTCCTTGACCCAGATTTTCGAGGTGATGAACAGGTCATCGCGCGTGCAGATCCCCTCTGCGATGGCTGCACGTACGGCCTCGCCCACTGCATCCTCGTTGGTATAGACGGCGGCGGTATCGATGAGGCGGTAGCCCGTGCGGATGGCCTCCAGCGTGGCCTCAAAGCATTCCTGCTTGTCGGGCACGCGGAAGACACCAAAGCCGAGCATGGGCATGGAAGCACCGGTGTTGAGCGTAATGTATTGCATGACATAGACCTCCAGAAAGCTTGTGTATACCGGGATTATAGCCGATCGGGGAGGGAAGAGAAAGGCGG
>JAFUZB010000397.1 GCA_017476845.1 Clostridia bacterium | reverse complement strand
TCCAGTTTACTCCAGACCTGCTTCCCGCTGACATTACAGGAATGCGTATATTCCAGCCGGACACCCATAGCTTTTCCTTTATTCCCGGTCCTGTATTTTCAAACATCCTTCTGGCCGATGAGATCAACCGTGCGACACCCCGCACCCAATCCGCACTGCTGGAATGTATGGAAGAAACACAGGTAACAGATGGCGGTGAAACACGGATACTTGTTCCTCCTTTCTTTGTCATTGCCACACAAAATCCTGTCGAGACACAGGGGACATTCATGTTACCTGAGGCTCAGCTGGATCGCTTTATGATGAAGCTGAGCATGGCAGTTCCTACACTGGATCAGACTGCAGAGATTATGGAAAGAATACAATTGCAGCATCCGATAGAGTCATTGCATGCAGTGACAGACAAAGAAGCATTGCTTCAGGCGATAGGAGAGGTGAAGAAAGTTTATCTATCCCATGAATTGTTCCTGTATATCGCCTCCCTGTGTAAGGCTGCACAAAATCCAGAACTGGTCAAGCTCGGACCTTCACCGCGAGCGGCAATTGCTGTGATGAGGACATCTCAGGCCTACGCTTATCTGCACGGCAGAAACTATGTCATTCCGGATGATGTCAAGGCAGTCTTCTTGCCGGTCATTCATCATCGGATGATACTACGTGGGTCTTCCTCTGAAGAAAGGATCTCTGCTTTCCTCACAGAATGCATGGACAAGGTGCCTGTACCGACAGAGGACAGATTATGAGTATCCTGGTTATACTGGTTGTCTTCCTTCTTTTGATCCTGATCTATGGGTGGGTTTTGCAGCGCTATGTGATTCGCCGCATCTCTGTAAAGCGGCAATTCAAGGATGCCTACGTATATTGTGGCGACACATCTGAGATGATTGAGACCATCATCAATCCTACCCCGTTCTTGATCCCATGGCTTCGCATAGAAAGTCGGATATCTCCTTATCTCCAATTTGGAAACGCAGAAAACCTAGCCATTCAGGGGGATATGTATCATCTGAGCCTCTTTACAGTCAAAGGCTACCAACAGATTGTGCGCCATCATAAAGTGCACTTTCTAAGACGCGGAGTATACAATGTCGGCAGTGCGGCACTGACACTGGGTGACATTACCGGACTGTTTACTGTAACATGTGACCAGAAGACTGATATGCATGTCACTGTATATCCCCACATCACTGACACCAGAGATCTCCCTTCACCTCTTAACCATCTCTCCGGCGTATGGTCCAAAGAAAGGCGTATTCTTCACGACCCGTTTATGATTCGCAACATCCGGGACTACATGTACGGTGACCCATACAAAGACATTCATTGGGCCGCCAGTGCACGTACACAGCAGTTGCAGGTAAAAATCCACGAAGATGAAGCAATGATTAAGCTGATGGTGATCATAAACGCCCAGACACGCGAGGACCAGTGGGATGACCTAATGGATTATGAACAAACTGCCATCGAAAATCACATATCATTAGCTGCTGCTATCTGTCTGGAAGCACTTCGTAACGGCATGCAGGCAGGATTTGCTACAAACATGCCACTTCTTGGGGCAAATAAGGAGAGCAGCACCTATTTTTATCCGCAAATGAGACCCGGCTGGGATGAGATGTTGCTAGCTTATCTAGCGCAGTTGCAAGTTCACCGTACGCTACGTTTTCCAAGTTTCCTTGATACCATCCAATTTGCGGAGGATACAGCTTATCTTGTGATTTCCTGTTATGATAGTCCTTCTCTGCAAACACAGCTTGAAGAAATACGTTCCCAAGGATATCAAATATCTTTGCATGTATCGCAAGGAGCTATGTGATGATTTCATTCAATCGTTCCTCTATACATCGTATGCTTTCTCCTCTGCAATGGGGATTAGCCGTTTTTCCCTGGTTTCTCTTTCTTTGTTCTGTTGAACAGTTCTCTGCATCTCCTGCTTATTCATGCGCACTGTGTTTGATCGCTGCCGGATGTCTTCTTTCTGCGATGCATTCCACTCGATGGGTTCCGGTACTCCTTTTTCTTGTCGTTGCGGTACTGTATGGCCGAACACTTATGTCGTCTCCTGTGCTGCTTTTTCTTCCTGCTATTTCATGTTGCATTGTAGCCTATCTGGCGCGAGCGCACACGGAGACAGTGATTGATCGACATGTGCGTTTTGGAGTAGGGATCATCGGTTATCTTTTGATCCAGTTCGGCTCCTCACGCCCGAACCAGCCAGCCTTTTATCTTGTTGCAAGGCATTTCCCGTATATTC
>JAFUZB010000030.1 GCA_017476845.1 Clostridia bacterium | reverse complement strand
TTTCAGGATCAGCGGCTCCTCCTTGGCCCGCTCTGAAAGAAGCCTATCCAGCACCCGAAAGAGCTTTTCCTTCTCCACGGGTTTGATGAGATAGTGCAGGGCACCCACGTCGTACCCTTCGGGCATGTACTCGTCAAATCCGGTCACAAAGAGGATCGGCAAATGGGCTCCCTTGTCCCGCAAGCGCCTGGCAAGCTCCATGCCGTTTGGGCCCGCCTCCAGCATGATATCCAGGATGAGGAGATCCCAGGTTCTGTCGTCCTCCCAAGCAAAGAGAAAGGCGTCCGCGCACGGAAAGACGCGCACAGAAAGCCCTTCCCGCCGCTCCTGCGCCCACTCCTGCAAAAGACCCTCCGTGAGCCTTGCCTGGGGCGCTTCATCCTCAAGGATCGCAATGCGCATGACTGTCCTCTTTCTCTTCTTTTTCTCATCTTTTCTCTTCTATCCCTTAAGAAGCCCGTCCTCCACCTTGAGCGGCACAAACCGCGGTCGTTCATTCGGGCTCTTGTTCGGGCTGTGCAGGGCTAGAAGGTAGGCACCTTCTCTGTCCTTGAAGACCATCGCGTGCCCGCCGTCCTCCTTGAAGAGGGGATCGATCTGCACAAACCTTCCGTCAATCTCCCCGTTCTCGGATACCGCCAGGCCCTCCGTGTAGCCTGTCTCGGAAAAGCTTGCCCAGAGACAGTAGAGTTTCTCGGGGCTGACGCGCACAAGGAACGGACCGTCCGTCACGCATCCTTTTCTTCCGCCGGAAGCCGTGATCCACTTGGCCCAGGGCGCGGAGGATGCCTTGAAGAGCAGGAACGGCTCGCCCGCAGGCCCGGTCAGGTCCTTCTTCAGCGGCCGCGCCCAGATCTCGCCGTCGCCCACCTGCACCCACTCATGGCAGAAGACCATATGGGGTACGCCCTCTTTGCTCACATAGAAGGTACCGTCCAGACATTCCCAGTCGGGCGGGGTAATCGGCTCCACGCTGTGCACCCGGAAGGGGCCCATCGGGCTTTCGGCGCGCAGAATCAGCGTCTGGCGGCACCTGTCCTCCGACTTGAAGCTGGCAAACATGTAGTAGGCGCCATCGTAGAAATGCACCTCCGGCGCCCAATAGTTGCGGTCCGCCCAGAAGCCCTCCGGCCGCTGAAAGCAGACAAAGGGGCCTTCCCAGACCGCAAGGTCGCGGCTTCGGTAGACATCGAACCCGTCCGCCTCGCCCCAGCAGGTCGCGCCGCGGGTACCGTAGAGATAATAGGTCCCGTCCTCTAAGAGGACAAAGGGATCCCGGATATGAATTTCATCTAATCTGAGCATCGCTATTCACTCCCTGTAGATATCTTCGCCCGTAAGACAGAGTTTCCCATCCTCCGGGAAGACATAGCACTTTTCTTTTCCCTGGCAGCATAGGGTGATCTGACTTCCCGCCTCCCCCTGGAGACAGCAGGCAAGAAGCCGTCCCTCCTGCCAGAGAAGGCGGGACAAGGTGAGACTGCAAAGGTGGATGCCTGAAAGCTCACCGCTTTGCCAAGACTTCGGAAGCGCACGGAGTACATGCAGCCTTGTCCCGTCCTGGGACACAAGAAAGCTGAGGACAGCGAGAAGCAGGAGCACGTGGGCATCCAGCTGCCATGTTCCCCCGGGCGACAGGAGCAGCATAAGCGGGGAAAGCGAGGTGTCCAGCACCGCCTTGAGCGTATCTTCCGCCGTCTGCGTTTCCCCTGCATCCAGCATGCTCGGAATCCGCGAAAGCTGCGCGCAAAGGGGATCGGTATACCTAAGGTTGCCGGTCGTTTCTCTATTTGCCTGCCCGGCAAGCGCCTCGGCTTCCCTGCTCTCCCTAGGCGCATAGGCAAGGAGTTTTGCGATATCCAGCGCTTCCCGCTCCGATTGTGTCATCCGCCCAAAGGCGTCGGCATACCCGCTATAGCCTCCCAGGATCGGCTCCCCCGGGAGCGCCCGATAGTATAGGTAAGCAAAGAGCGGAGATGTGCACTCGCGCAGTCCGATCGCGGCAAGGCATTTGGCTCTGTCCGCCATGCCCTCCAGGGGAATCTTCCCTGCCCCCGTTTCAGGCCACGCGCCCTCGCTTCCGCAGGGGATCGGACTTTTGGATGAGAACGCGGACCGCACAAGGTGCACGCTTTGCGCAAACGCAAGGGAAAGCTTTGGGGCTTCCGGAAGGGAGAGTGCGGCAAGGCAGCTGTTTTCCCGCACCTTCCCGCCCAGGTAGCCGTGCACGGCCTTCTCAATCTCCACGTCCAGGCACTTCTTAAGGATCTCGCGCCAGTTTTCCCCCGGCAGCTCCTTGGGGTCCATGACATAGTCGGTTTCCATCGCGAGGAAGATCATGACCTCCTGCGATGTCACTTCCAGGGCAGATGCGCTGCTCTGCGTCTCCTGATCGGCCATAAAGAAAGCCATGCCCAGAAGCTGCTCGCCCTCCCTTTCGCCCGCGCCGGCCCTGCCCTCAAAGAAGATCCGGTCAAAGGCCGCGCCGGTGCGAAGGAGCCGGTCGCCCGATACAGAAAACCGATAATGCACGGGCGAGGTGGAGCTTAAGTGCACGCAGAGGACCTTGGGATCCTCCATGGCATGCACGGAGCGCATGTGCAGGGTATCGCCCGCCATAAAGCTGCAGGCGGCAATCCCGTCCTTGAGGTTCAGCGATCGCTCATAGCCGCTCACTTTTCCCTCCAGGTCAGCCTCGATCACAAGCCTTCCGACCAGACCGCTTTGCTCCCCCGGACCATCCGAAAAGAAGGCACTGTGGAAAAGTTCCATTCGGTCCGTCTCCGGATGGAAAGCCTCCCGGACACCGAAGTGTCCGTTGCCCAGAAGAAAGGCCTCCTCCGGCTTTTCTCCCGGCGCTTTCCGGACCAGCTGGTCCAATCGCATACGCTCTCCTCCTTTACGGCATGACGCTTTACGAGCTCTTCCGTTTTGTGTATCATACCGCAGAACACGCTATTTGCCAAAGGGGGAAAACATGCCGAGAACCGTCTTTCTCACAAGCTCGCCCTGCACCTATCCGCCGCCCCCGGGAGTGGATGCCCCGTTTCTCCTGTCCGAGGAGAACGGGTTCCTGCGCCTTTTGCATGAAGTGCTGCCTGAGGATACCCGCCTGCTCCTCATTGCAGCGGACCCGGATGATGCCGACTTCAACGAAAGGCTGCTCGCCGACTTCACCCTGGGTTTTCGCGCTTCGGGTTTCCCCGGACTGCAAGCGGACATCCTGCAAAGAACCAACCAGGATAAACTGCAGCCCCTGCTTGACCGCTCGGACCTTGTGTTGCTCTGCGGCGGACATGTGCCCACCCAGAACCGCTTTTTCCGTCAGATCAACCTTAAGGCGGCGCTCTCCAGTTACGCAGGCTCCGTCATGGGCATCTCCGCCGGCTCCATGAACGCCGCCGAGACCGTCTACGCCCAGCCTGAGCTTCCCGGGGAGAGCACAGACAAAGGCTATGCCCGCTTTCTTCCGGGGCTGGGGCTTACCCGCGTTCAGATTCTCCCGCACCTGAACAAGGAGCGCCATACGATCCTGGATGGCAAGCGCCTCTATGAGGACATCACCTTCCCCGACAGCATCGGGAGATGCTTCCTGGCCATTCCCGACGGAAGCTTCGTCTTCGTCCAAGACGGCCAAGCCCGTCTGCACGGCGAAGGATGGAAGGTTGCGGAGGGTGTCATGACGAAGGTTGCGCCGAAAGGCGACGTCCTTGCCCTTTCCCCTGAAAACTGAACCCCTCGCCCTTTTTGGGGCGATAAAGTAAATTAAACGAGGTGTTACGATGTCTGCCAAGAAAACTGCCCTTTCCCAGAAGAACCTTCTCTTTACCTGCCTGGCCGTGCTTGTCCTCGCCCTGGCACTCTTCTCCTTCCTTCGTCCCGCGCCCTCCGTCTCCGAGAACGCGGATCAAGCCCTCCTTGAGGGGACCTACTATGTGGAGATTGATGTGAAAGACTATGGCACCATCCAGGCCGAGCTCTATGCCGACACAGCGCCCATCACGGTCACCAACTTTATGGAGCTTGTCCGCTCCGGCTTCTATGACGGCCTCACCTTTCACCGCATCATCTCCGGCTTCATGATCCAGGGCGGCGATCCCAACGGCAACGGAACCGGCGGCAGCGGAAAGCCCATCAAGGGCGAGTTCTCCGCCAACGGTGTGGACAATCCGCTCCTGCACACGCGCGGCGTCCTCTCCATGGCCCGCTCCAGCCTGCCCGACAGCGCCTCCTCCCAGTTCTTCATCATGCATGAGGACGCACCGCATCTCGACGGCAGCTATGCCGCCTTCGGCAAGGTCATCTCCGGTATCGAGGTGGTCGACGCCATCTGCGAGAACACACCCGTCATCGATCGCAACGGCACGGTGGAGAAGGAGAATCAGCCCGTCATCACCAGTATCCGCGAGATCGAAAACCCGCTCTCCTGACCCTAGGTCTACCCATATGAAAGGATGATCGCCATGTCGTTTGCCGCATTGGCAGCACGCCGCTATTCCTGCAAGTCCTATGACCCGCAGCGCCCCCTCCCCGAGGAGACGCTGCAGGCTATTCTTGAGGCCGGCCGCCTCGCGCCCACCGCGAAAAACCTGCAGGAGCATCACATCTATGTCCTGCGCTCCCCGGAAGCACTGGAAAAGCTGGATGCCGCCTCCCCCTGCCGCTACGGTGCACCCGTTGTGCTCGCCGTCACCTACGACAAGAACAATGTCTATACCTATCTTGACGGAAGCCTTGATTCCGGCCTGGAGGACGCGTCGATTGTCGCCACCCACCTCATGCTCGCCGCAGCGGACCTGGGCGTGGAAAGCTGCTGGCTCAACCGCTTTGATCCGCCCCGTCTCGCCGCCTCCCTGGGGCTTCCCGAAAACGAGCAGCTCGCCATGCTGTTGGACCTTGGCTATGCCAAGGAGGGCACCGGTCCTCTGCCCAATCACGCACTGAGAAAACCCCTGACTGACACGGTCACCTATCTTTAAGCGCAGGCCCGCACTTTCCGTGCGGGCTTTTCCTTTCCCCAAAAACGCATTTTAACCCCCGCATGCCTTCTCTTGGTTTTTCCTGCCGTATCTTGCGGGTTGTATTAAACTTGTATTCTCTCTTTTCCCATATTTACCAACGGTTTTGCAAATACTTGTCTTGTTTTTTTCGTCCACTTGGATTATGATGCACCCAGTACCGAATTAACGCGCTCTGAGCGCTGTGACCGAGGGAGGCCTATCCATATGATCAGTTTTGGAACTGGCGGATGGCGCGCCATTATCGGCGATGAATTCATCCGCACCAATATCCGCCGCGTTGCCTGCGCGCTTGCCCGCCGCATGAAGCAGGAGGGTGTGGCCGATGCAGGGATTGTCATCGGCTACGACCGCCGTTTCCTCTCCCGCGAGGGAGCCATCTGGTTCTCCGAGGTGCTCGCCGGGGAAGGCATCAAGACCTACTTTGTGAATCTCTCCTGCCCCACCCCGCAGATCATGTTCACCGTCAAGCACATGGATCTTCCCTACGGCGCCATGATCACGGCGAGCCACAACCCCGCCATCTACAACGGCATCAAGCTCTTTACCCGCGGCGGCAGGGATGCCACATTAGAGGTGACCGATCCCATCGGCGAGGCGGCCAATGCCCTGACCGATGCGGAGATCCCCTCCGTGGACTTTGAGCTCGCCCGCAAGCAGGAGCTCGTGGTCTTCATTGATCCCAGGGACACCTACATCGACTCCATCATGAACCAGATCAACATGGATGCCATCCGCCGCCGTCGTCCGCGCGTCGTGCTAGATCCCATGTTCGGCGTGAGCCTGGCAGGCCTTCAGACCATCCTCTACACCGCCCGGTGCGACATCGACGTCATCAATGACCGTCATGACGCCTTCTTCGGCGGCCACCTGCCCGCGCCCAATCCCGAGACGCTCGTCGACTTGCAGGCCGCCGTGCGCGACCACCATGCGGACCTTGGCATTGCCACCGACGGCGACGCCGACCGCCTCGGCATCATCGATGAAAAGGGCAACTATGTCTCCGCCAACCTGATCCTGGTGCTGCTCTATCACTATCTGCTCCGTTACAAGGGCTGGCACGGTGCCGCGGTGCGCAATATCGCCACCACCCACCTCCTGGACCGCGTCGCCGAAGCCTTTGGAGAAAAATGTATTGAAGTTCCGGTCGGTTTCAAGTATATTTCTTCTGGCATGGAAGAAAATGATGCTCTGATCGGCGGAGAATCCTCCGGCGGTCTCACCGTGCGCGGTCATATCTCCGGTAAGGACGGACTGTATGCGGCCTCTCAGCTGGTGGAAATGATTTCCGTCACCGGCCGCCCGCTCTCCTCCCTGGTCCAGGAGATCTATGACACCTACGGTGAAATGCATATGGCAGAATACGACTGGGCGCTCACCGAGGAGAGCCGCACCGCCATCCACGAGACGATCATGGTGCGCAAGGAGCTCCCCGACTTCGGAAAAGAAGTGGAACGCGTCAGCTACATGGATGGCTGCAAGGTCTACTTCCCCGACGGGTGGATCATTGTCCGCTTCTCGGGTACCGAGCCGCGCGTGCGCGTATTCGCCGAGGCCGACACCGAAGCACACGCCAAGGATCTGGTCCGTATCATGGCTGATTTCACCTCCCTGCCCTTTGACCATTAATCGGTCCCTACGGGACCGACTGTGAGGAGTTACTTATGGCAGGTTCCGAAACCATCCGTTCCCGCGTTGCCGGTGTCACCGGCATCACACTGCCCTTCCCCGTGGACGTTGAGAGCGGGGACGGGCTTTTTGTGTCCTATGCTTCCGGCAGGGCCGTCATCCGGGCGAGCGAAAAGACCGCCATTGCCAGAGGCTATTTCCTTCTCACGCGCATGCTGGGGGAGGGAAAAGACCAGCTCGAAGTGCACGAGGAGCGCCACTTTGCCAGTGTCGGGCCCATGCTTGACATGTCCAGGAACGGCGTCGTGCGCATGGACCGCGTCAAAGCCTATATTGACCTCATTGCCACATTGGGTCTCAACATGCTCATGCTCTATACCGAGGACACCTACGAGATCCCCGAGTATCCGCTCTTCGGCGCGCTGCGCGGACGCTACTCCCA
>JAFUZB010000396.1 GCA_017476845.1 Clostridia bacterium | reverse complement strand
GCAGAATGTTACAGCGTAAGCGAATCAGCCCAGGGAGCGCACGGCGACGATCTCGTAGAACATCTCGGTGCCCTGCGGTGCGATTTCCTTAAGCGCGGCAATCGTATCGGCATCGGTTACCTTTTCCAACTGCATGCGTGCACCCACGGTGGCATAGGGCACGGCGCCTTCACCCTCCAGGACGGGAGCGGAGGCATACATGGCCATGAGAGAAGAACCGTTTTCGATGTTCGCGGTGGTCTGGTTGGGCGCAAGGCCAAGCTGGAGATAGTAGGTGTCGTCGAGCTTGACACAGCTGAAGATGTAGAAGCCGACATTGGGCGTGCCATCGGGATTCACCGAAGCGATGGCGAAGAAGCCGTTGTAGCTGTTGATGGCGTTCATGAGGTCATCACCGGCCAGGCCAAAGTCACCGTAGAAGTCGGCGAGGGAAGCGGAGGAAAGTGAATCCAGCGCGTCTTCGGCCAGAACGGGCAGTGCGAAGAGACACAGTGCGAGGACAAGAGCGAACAGTTTTTTCATGAAGAGAACCCCTTTCCTTTCTCACAGAAGCTGCACAAAAAAGCGCAGAAGGATGTGAGGATAGTATATTGTACCGCGATGATAGCACGCTCGGATAGACTGCGTCAATAGCTTATGTATACATAACTAACTTTTTCAAGCGTTTTCCTTTCTGTGTATGCCTTTACGGCTGTATGTGTAGAGGAAAAGTTCCGGGAACATGACGTGAAAAAGCTTATCCCACCATATCCTTTAGGGCATGGTGGGATAAGCTGAAAAGGTATTTTGAAACCTTGTCAGGATTCGATCCACACCGCGCTGTGTGCGGGGAGGATCTGCTTCCCTATGGGCTGCTGACCGAGAAAAGCGCTGGATGCGGGGAGAAGGACAGGCGTGGACCTGTGATTGACTGCGATGTATCCGTTTTCAAAGACAGCGCATTCGACATCCTTCATGGCAAGCGGGGTGTCGGGCACGGTGTGCTTAAGGAGGATATCCCGCAGCGGCTGATGGGCCATGAAGACGAAGGGATAGAGTGCCTTATTTCCCTGACTGAGCGGAACGTGAGGTGCAGGCTTTGCCGTGTACTGGTAGCCCGGCATAAACCCGAAGGAATAGACTGATCCCTCTCCGAAGGCATGACGGGAGATAGAGCATGTACCGTCCTCGCGCCAGCGGGCAAGGGTTTCACCGGGAAAGCTCACATGCGGTCCGCCAAGCAGCAGCCCGCCTTCGCCTTCGTAGGTGTAGCAGGTGCTCTCGGTGGGCACAGCTTGCAGGTCAAATGCAAGCATGGCGGCGTGAGCTGCCTGACCGTGGATGACGGTATGGCCGGCACGGACAAAGCTTCGGATGGCTTTCTCCATGGCCTCGGAGCGCATGAGGGGATAGCAGTCGTCCGCGGGGAGGATGAGCACATCATAGCCCGCAAGTCCTGCGATAACATCCGCTTCCTCCACGATATCCGGCGCAAAACCCCAGTCGCAAAGGGCGTGGTAGTAGCCGAGCAAATCGTAGCGCATGCGTTCATTGCCCTCAACACTTAAGGGTTCAAGTAGGGCCATAGCGGTAGGGAAGAGGATCGCCACACGGCTCTGCTTGCGTGCGCCGGTCTTTGGAATGACCGTCTTGGCCCAGCGGTTAGCGCGCTGCAGCGACTCGGTGAAGCCCTCATCCATCCGGTGCAGCATGCCGCCGTCGTCCATCCCGCCGTAGCCGTAGGCCATGATGCCCGCGGCGCCGCTTGCGACGATGCTTCCGACCACCTCCTCGGGGGTGATCAGGCGATAGATATCGTTATAGAGGAAGCGCCCGTAGAAGATGCCGCCGAGAAAGGGCCGGGAGGGGTTCATGGAGCGCATATGTGCATGCTGACAGGCGACGACATAGGCGTCGGGATCCCCCTGCATGGTGACGGGAAGCGCATAGAAATGGCACATGTCGACATGGGGTGCGATCCTGCGCATGTCGATGCCCCGCACGGCGGTATCCCAAAGCTCGCACATCCCGATGTCGCTCTTGAGGGAAGTGTCGACGTTGAGTAGATGACCCCACTGCGAAAGGTTGGGCATGAGGTAGAGGGAAGGATCCAGCTCGTGCAGGCGGGATGCCATGGCGGCAAAATAGTCGGTAAGGGCTTGGCTGCGCCAAAGCGCGTTATCTACCCACATGTGGAAGCGGACGCTGCGCGTGTCAAAGTCTGCGCGCGAAATGGGCGTATTCTCCCGCGCACTGTACCAGACGTCCCTAAGGTCGATGGCCTCAAAGTCTGTATAGGCGGTACCGTAGGCCCGGTTCAAGGCCGAGATATCACCGTATCGGCCCCGGAGAAAATCGCGGTACACGCGATTGCCGTCCTCATCAAAGCTCGGGGCGACAATGGGATCCCACATGCTGCAAAGCGGCAGCTGCTCCTCCCCGTCCTTGCAAAGGGTGAGATGTCCCTCGCGGTAGAGGGAGAAGAGCTCGCGCACATGCGCTGCCTGCCGAGCCTGTGCGTGCTCGGACCAATAGCGGTACCATCTGCCGTCTTTCCCGTCCGGGGCCGTGACCGATTCTCCATAGATGGGCGGAGAAAATCGGATGGCGGGATAGAGGTTATCCCCGTTGAGGTAGATGGCAAGGAACATGTGGGGCAATCCGGCGGCATGCAGGGAGCTTATCAGGTGCTCGGCCATGGCAACATACGGCTCGGCCGCCTTACCCTCGGCCCGGTTTCGCAGGTCTTCCCAGTCCTTCATGTCAAGCTCGACCGCATTGAACCCGAGCGCGCGGATCTTTTCCGCCGAGAAATCGACAAAGTCAGGATCATCGAAGGCGGGGCAGTAGAAGTGCCCGAACCACAAACCGAGAAAGGGTTCTCCCCGGGACGTCGCGAGATTCATTGTACCAGCCTCCCATAGACATCGCTGCGTCGGTCGCGCATGCGAAGGGCATGCTCCGGGCTTTCTTCGCCTAAATCGATATCGCAGACGACGGCCTCAGATTGTGTAAAGGAGCCTTGGGCGAGAACGCTGCCGTCCGGTGAGATGACCTGGCTTGGCATGCGGATGCCGGAGATGTCGCCCGCATAGGGGACGCTCATCGCAGAGGCGACGTAAATGCCGTTCTCATAGGCCCTGGCCTGGGCATAGGTGCTCTCCCAGCCCCAGGTGGGACAGATAACGAGGCGGCAATCCTCCAGGGCATAGTGCCTTGCGGTCTCCGGGAACTGCATATCCCAGCAGATCGACAGCCCGATCCTTCCCATGTCGGTATCCGCATAGACGAACCTGTCTCCCGCCTTCAGGTATACCCGCTCATCTCCGGCCAGATGGATCTTGCGGTACCTGGCGATCTCACGGCCCGTTCGGTCATAGAGGAGAAGACAATTCCTGATTCCGCCCTCCTCGCGCAGATACAGGCAGGCGGCGACATAGGTGGCATGGCTCCTGGCATAGGCAGAGAAAGCGTTTTCCCAGGGGAGGCTTTCCGTGAGCTTCTCTGCTTCCTTCGTTCCGGGAAAGTTCACCGCCTCTGTTGTGACGACAAGATCTGTGGGACCCAGGTCCTCCATGAGGGCAAGTGTCTGATCGCACATCTCCCGGGCCAGGGAGCGGCGCATACTGTCTGTGAGCGAGAGGTCAGGGGAGGCGAAATCATAGAGCCCGTTCTGCTTGAGCTGAAGAAGGGCAAGCCGCATGCGTTACCACCTGCATCTTTCTTTGCCGCTGAGGCGAAGTACACCCTCAAGGAAGAAATAGTCACCGTAGATCATCGGGATCTCATGATCCTTCGTGTGGTAGGAGCCGGTGCAGCGCGTGAGGATATTGGGGGTATTCCCGCTCCAGTCGGCATGCGCATCCAGTGCCATCAGCATCTGGGAGGCAAAATCTTCATAGCGCGCGGCCTCCTCCCCGCCATGAAGCTGCTCTGCGATATCCAACATGCCGCAGGCAAGGATGGCGGTGGCGCAGTCGTCATAGATGACAGGGGATGCGGGCGCAAGGAAGTCCACTTCGCACAGCCGCTTTTCCCCAAGGCGTGAGATCGCGTGGTCGGCGACTCGCTTTGCGGTCTCAAGAAAATCAGCGCGTCCCAGGTGTCTTGCAGCCAAAGAGAACCCGTAGGTGGCCCAGCCCTGTCCGCGAGTCCACTCGGAGCCCGGAGCATAGCCCTGTCCACCGGGCTTATCCATGACTGCGCCTGTCAGGGGATCGAAGATGACGATATGCTCCGAAGAGCCGTTTTCTCGGATGAAATACTGCCGCGCAGTTTCGGCATGGCGGGCGGCGGCAAGCTGGAAACGGGGATCTCCGGTTTCCCGGCTGGCCCAGTAGAGGATGGAGAGGTTCATCATGCAGTCGATGATCGCCCATCCTGCCTTATCCTCGTTCCATGCGCGGAAAAAGCCGTTGGGGTTATAGCGTCCGAGGAGGAGGTGAGCGGCGTAGAGGGTGGTTTCGCGCGCCTCTTTAGCGCCTGTCAAATCATACTGAAAGCCGGTGGAGATGCGCCACATGAAGCCCACATCGTGATGCAGGTGCGGAAAGTCCTGAAAAGCCTGATCCAGAAGCGCCTGTGCGCGCAGGGCTTCCTTGCTCCATGCGGAGGAACCGGTGGCTGCAAAAAGCTGCCAGAAGAAGGCGGGATAGAAGCCGTTGGTCCACCAGGCCAGGCCGTCGAAGGGGCCCGGGACCCACTGTCCGTGGGACGCGGTATAGGGAATAAAATCCAGTTCCCTGGCCCGATCCTGCATGAGATCGGCCTTGGTTTCGATTTTCCTGAGGGTATCCTCGGCCCAGGTGCGGGCAGTGTCGGTCATAATCCATTCCTCCGATAGCAAAGCAGGTAAAGGAAAGGGACATGCACGAAGTCTGGTCTGTGTGCATGCCCCTGATTCGTGTGGTTTTATTCGGGAACGCGTTCCCTGTGAATCTCATGGATGGACGGGGTACCGGAGAGATAATCGCGAAGTGCGCTTACAATCTCCTCGCCCATGCGCTCGGTTTCCCCGCCAAAGCTGCCCGCGGTGTGCGGGGTGACAATGGCGCCGGGGAGGGTGAGCAGCGGATGAAGGGCGGGGAGCGGCATGGGATCGGTGGAGTCGAGGATGGCGGTCAGATCCGGACGCGCAATCAGTGCGCGGATGAGGCCTTCCTGGTCGATCACCGATGCCTGCGCCGCATTGATGAAGCTTGCGTTTTCCGGCATGGAGAGGAGAAGGTCCTCTGTGACATAGCCGCGCAGTGTGCTCCACTCAGGCAGATGGCAGCTCACCGTATCGCACAGGGCGAACAGTTCCTCCGCCTCCACCATCTCCAGCCCAAGCTCGGAGGCGAGGTGCGGCGGGAGAAAGGGGTCACAGCCGTAGACCTTGAGATCAAAGCCCTTGAGCAGCTTAGCCAGGCGGCTGCCCACACGGCCGACACCCAGGATACCGACGGTTGCACGGTAATTGCCGGGGAGGGCGGTGGAGCGCTCGCGGGATTGGATGTAGGTTTCTTCGTCCCGGTAGAGGCGCAGGTTACGCTGCGTGCCCTTGTTAGCCATGAGAATCTGTGCAAGGGCATACTCGCTGGCGGGCACGGCATTGGCATGCCCGGTGGAGAAGACCCTGGCGCCCCGCTGAAAGTAGGGGGCGGCGAAGGGCCTGACATCGCCGCCGGCGTAGAAGACGGCCCGAACACGGGGAAGATAATCCGCAACCTGCTCCAAGGTGAGCTCAGGCATGCCCCAGTTGCTCAGGAGAATGTCGGTCTCCCGGAGCAGGCTGCGTTTTCTGTCAAATTCTTCCAGGAATACGGGTTCACTCTCCAGACCGATCCCCAGGCCGTTGAGCTCATCGAGAATACTGTCCGAGAAGACCCGGAAAAAGTCGATGGCATGGTAATTTCGATGCGCTTTATCGGCCAATAGGATCGTTCGCACGGGGAGCCCTCCACATTCCAAGCTGTTGTATGGATGAATTGTAAGTCAGCCCACGGAAGGTGTCAAATCACTGATGGGCATCCAGATAAGCCTGCACCTGATCGATGACGGCCTGACGGATGACCTCGATGCCGGAGGCGGAAGCCTTGTCCCAGTATTCCTGCAGCTTGGCGGCGGTGTCTGCACCGTAGGCGCCGTGCATGAGCGGGCGGATATATTCGCTCTGGATGGCGGAGACAGCCGCATAGGCGTTCACGAGAGCGGGTGTAGCCTGGGTATCGAACACGAAGCCGTCCAGGACAGAGGAGGTGTAGGAGGCGGGATCGTTCATGTAGCTGACCAGGACTTTGACATCCTCGTCAAGCTCTGCATTGGTGCGGATGAAGTTCGGGTTCCAGGTCATTTCATAGCCGGGGAAGGAGTAGAGATTGTCGGGATTGAGCTTGGCATACTCGCCGTTTTCGTTGAGGGTGAAGTCCTCGCCCACCAGGCCCAGCTCGAACAGGTCATGGTTTTCCTCGCTCTGGAAGATCCAGTCGATGAACTTCATGGCCGCATCCACATTCTTGGAGTAGTAGGGCACGCACAGGAAGTTCCAAGCGGTCTGACCGGAGGTGTGATAGAAGCCGGGAACCATGTTGCGCAGGTTGTCATCATAGATGAACATGCCGAGCTTAGCGCCTTCGATCTTTTCGATCTCGCGCTTGTTGTTTTCATATCCGCTGATGTTGCCTTCCTGGGCAGCGACCAGGCCGGTGTAGAAGAGGTTGTTGGCGACGTCGTCCTCGGAGACGGAGTTGGGCTGAGTGTACTGGGCCCACTTGGTGAGCTTGTTTACAGCGCGCTCGGAGCGGGTATTGGTGTTGTAGGGAGCGGGGAAAGCGGCATAGTAGTCATCGGGTGCGCCGATGGTGCCTGCGCCCAGGATAGTCTTGCCGTCCTCGGAGATGGCTACCTCAAACTCCATGCCCACGGCTGTGCCGGTGCCGGAGATCTCAAAGACGTTGG
>JAFUZB010000029.1 GCA_017476845.1 Clostridia bacterium | reverse complement strand
GTTTCGGTAGAGCGCAGTGTCCGTCAGATCGGGCTGGATGGTGACCACCCGAAGGCCATACTTGCGGTTTTCTGCAAACAGGCTCTCCGCGAAGGCGGACAGGGCAGCCTTGGTGGCGCCGTAGGCCGCGCCGCGCGGGCTAGGAAAGACGGCGGTGACGGAAGATATGAAGATAAGGGTGCCCTTGTGGGCCTTCAGCGTGCGCAGCAGGTGCTGCGTGAGCACCATGGGAGCACGCACATTGACATCCACCATCTCCGTGATCTTATCCAGGCTCAGCTCCTCGTGCAGTCCATAGTAGGCACAGCCGGCGCTGTGGATGAGCACGGAGAGGGGAACATTGATGGCGTCCGTCAGCTGAAGGAGCTTTTTGGTATCGCGAATGTCGCACACCAAGGGATGAAAACAGGCGTCCTCTGTCAAATCAGTCGCAGCGCTAAAGTCTCTCCCGATACCGAAGACCTCATAGCCTTCCCTAAGGAGCATGCGGGAGACGGCCAGGCCGATCCCGGAGGAGGCTCCGGTGACCAGAGCGTAGGGCATATCAGTTGTCCTCCCAGCGAAAGATTTTGTCGGGGCCCGCGAAGGCGGAGAGCGCATCGCAGAGGGTATCCTCCATCTCCCGCGCGAGGGTAGGCGGATACCCGTAGACACCGTCCAGGTTCACGAACGGATACTGAACGATGGGACTTGAAGTGGTATGGCGAAGAAATCGCAGATAGGACTGGGAGATGCGGAAGGTGCCCACACTGAAATCGCGCACCTTTTTCAGGTGATCCGCGCCCAGGGTATCTGTAAGCGTAGGGACGAATTGCGTATAAACCTCCCGCCAGCCCGGAACATACAGCATGGGATCAAAACAGAGGCGGATGCTGTGTCCTAGGTCGATGCCCTCCTTTGCGGCCTGCAGTCTGGCACCTAGAGATGGCGTCTTGCGCTCAAAGACCGTGATTTCATCGGGGGAGAGGGTAAAGGCAAAGATCATCTGCTCCGTGGGCGGAAGAGCGCGCAGGAGCGGGATACATGCGGACTTGGTGCGCACCTCAACGGTGAGTGTGGGGTGGATGGCAAGAAAGTGGTGAAAGGCATGGATCAAGCCGTGCAGGCTTTCCAGCGGGCACAGATCGGTGTCGTAGGAGAGGCACAGATACACCGGGTGCTCGGCAAGACGGGTCTCAAGCTCCCGGAAGTAGTCCTCAAGGTTCACAAAGAGGACAAGGTTGCCCGAGGGGTACATGCCGCGCAGATAGCAGTACTGACAGTCGTAGGGGCAGTTCATGCACAGGGACGTGTAGTAGAAGTGATGATTGCCGAAGGACTGGCAGACCGGGGCACCGGGGTAGATAAGGGTGCCGGTTTTTCTGGCTAGAATCAGGGCCTGGGCGCGGTGCTGCAAGGCGATATCCTGCCTTGTACGGCAGAAAACATCCTTGTAGTGCTGGATCGGAATGACCTGCCCCTTGGGGAGACGGCTGAGGATACGAAGGGTCTGCGGATGCTCCCGTATATCCTCCTCGACATAGATGTGATGATAGGGATTAAGTGGAGATGAGACGGGTGAGCTCTTCAAGAATCCTCTTGCCCTCCTTTCTGTCCCGCACAGGGAGCGTGCCCGAAGCGATATAGGGCGCGAGCAGCGTCTGGAAGGAGATGCCGCAGCTCCCGGCATACCGAATGAGCTGCACGAGCTGAAGGCGCATGCTCTCCGAGCAGCGCAGGAGGCTGCACAGGTGCGACACCTCTTCGTCGGAAGGCGTGAAATCATCCACGTCTTCCAATGAGGCTGCGTAGGATGCAAACGAAGCGAGGACCGCTGTGAGCGCGGGAAGCTGCTTTTCTACCATGTGTCCGATGGACTCCTGCGTGATATGGCTGCTCTCTCCCGCGTCCGACACCAGCCGAAGTGCGGCCTGACGGTGCGGGCCGAGGAAACGGGAGGCGGCAAGGTGTGCTGCCGCGCTTTCCATATCGTAGAGGGTATGCGGCGGGCAATCTGCAAGGCCATGCAGGGGAGAAGCTGTATCCAGGACGCGGGCGCCGGTGATGATCCCGGCCTCGGGGAGGCCGATATCGGGAAACATATCCGGATAATACGGTCGCCCGCTGGCGAGGTCATAGAGGGCATGAATCCGATAGAGCGTGCCCGGGGAAAGGTCCGGGAGCAGGGAAGCACAGGTGCCAAAGGTGACAAAGAGATCGTGTGCGCTCTCGGCCTCGGCACACGTCAGGGCGGCACAGGCACAGGCGGCATAGGGACCGGTACCGGAGAGCGTGAGCGTCACATCCTGGGAAGCCCATCTTTTCAGGCCGTGGAGCGGCTGTGCGGCGGAAAGGGAGAGCGCCCGGATGAGGGGCGCGGCCTCACAGGACATGGCAAGCTGCAGATAGATCATTTCTCTCCTCCGAAAGGCTGCACAGGGAAGCCTGCGAGGGTTTCTCCTGCATCTCTTTAACGGAAATTATAGGGGAAGCACGTACCGCTTGCAAGGCAAAGACATCTTGAACAATACTGTCCGACGTTGTATCATGCCTTCGGCTTCTCCCAAAGGAAGTCACAGGGAGGTAAACATGCTCAACCAGTTTTCACGCTCACAGCTGCTCTACGGGGAACCGGCCATGGACAAGCTTGCGAAAAGCCATGTGGCGGTTTTCGGCATCGGCGGAGTGGGCGGTTATGTGTGTGAATCGCTTGCGCGCACAGGCGTAGGAGCCTTTGATCTCATTGATGATGACAGGGTGTGCATCACCAATGTTAACCGGCAGATCCTGGCCACCACCAAGACGGTGGGCAAATACAAGGCGGATGTCATGGCCGAGCGGATCATGACCATCAACCCCAGGGCCAAGGTGACGGTGCGCAAGACCTTCTTTTTGCCCGACAGAGCCGATGAATTCCCCTTTGAGGAATATGACTATATTGTTGACGCGATTGACACCGTGACAGCCAAGCTTTCCCTTGTCATGATCGCCAAGGAAAAGCAGGTGCCGATCATCTCCTCCATGGGCGCCGGAAACAAGCTGGATCCCACGCAGTTCCGCATTGCGGACATCACCCAGACCCGCGTGGACCCGCTGGCCCGTGTGATCCGAAGGGAGCTGCGAAAGCGTGGAATCGATCACCTGAAGGTGGTCTATTCCGAGGAACAGCCCACCCGTCCGCTGGAGGACATGTCGATTTCCTGCCGTGCACACTGCGTGTGCCCGCCGGGGACCGAGCGCCACTGTACGGACCGCAGGGACATTCCCGGTTCGACAGCTTTTGTTCCGTCGGTAGCGGGACTGATTCTCGCCAGCGAAGTGGTCAAGGATCTGACACGGGACTGTCCGCGCATTCCCGCGCAGGTTCAGGAATGAAAACGGCGCAGCTGCTTATTGCAGCTGCGTCGCTTATTTCGGATGCTGTCAACGCTGCATCCGTTTTTTCATGCTTTCCAGTCGGTTCAGGGCTGCCTTCAGGGTGTCCTCGCGTTTGGCGAAGTGCAGTCGGATTAAGTGATTGACCGGCTCACGGAAGAACGAGGAACCGGGAACAGCACCCACGCCCACGCGCTCGGCCAGAGCTTCGCAGAAGGCAAAGTCATCCTCCCAGCCATATTCCGAGATATCCAGGAGAATATAGTAGGCGCCCTGCGGCACGGTGTGCGCGATCCCAAGCGTGTCCAAACCGGAGAGGAAGAGGTCACGCTTGCTTGTATAGGAGGCGGCAAGGGCGTCATAGTAGCTGTCCGGGAGCTCCAGACCGGGCACGGCGGCCTCCATGAGGGGAGCGGCTGCGCCAACGGTCAGGAAGTCGTGTACCTTGCGTGCACGGTCAATGACTTCAGGACTTGCGATCACATAGCCCAGGCGCCATCCGGTGATGGAATAGGTCTTGGAGAGGGAAGAACAGGTCAGGGTACGCTCGCGCATGCCGGGGAGGGTGGCAAAGTAGGTATGCGTATAGCCCGGATAGACGATATGCTCATAGACCTCGTCGGTGATGACATAGGCATCATACTTTTCGGCGAGCGAGGCAATGATGGAGAGCTCTTCCAGGGAAAAGACCTTTCCGCAGGGATTGCTGGGGTTGCACAGCACCAGAGCCTTGGCGCCGGTGCAGAAGGCGTCCTCCAGAAGCTCGGGATCAAAGTTGAATTCCGGCGGGACAAGCGGCACATAGATCGGCTCGGCACCGGAGAGAATGGTATCCGCCCCGTAGTTCTCATAGAACGGGGAGAAAACAATCACCTTTTCACCGGGATCAACCACGGTCATCATGGCACACATCATGGCCTCGGTGGAGCCGCAGGTTACCACGATCTCCTGCTCGGGATTGATGGGGAGACCAGAAAAATGCTCGTGCTTGCGTGCAAGCGCGTCACGGAAATTCTTGGCGCCCCAGGTGATGGCGTACTGATGCGGCCCTTCCAGGGCAGCTTTGGCGAGCGCCTGCGTGAGCTCCTTGGGCGGATCAAAGTCCGGGAAGCCCTGGGAAAGATTGACCGCATTATACTGCTCGGAAACGCGTGTCATGCGGCGGATGACGGAATCGGTGAAGATGGCGGTACGACTAGAGAGAGGACGCATGGATGACCTCATTTCTTCGGGTTTTGTAGGCTCACTTATTCCAGGTAGGAAATGTGATCGTTGAGAATGTGCTTGGGATCCAGGCTACTTTTGATCGCACGCATGGCGGTCAGGTTTTCGGGAGCGGTATTGCTCAGGAAGAACGGACGCTTGGCGATGCCGATGCCGTGCTCGCCACTGGTGAGACCGCCGAGATCATAGGCCTTGCCGTAGACATCAGTCATGACGGTGCGAAGCTCCTTCTCCCAGGCCTCATCGCTCCTGTCGCCGCGAACAATGCACAGATGCACATTGCCGTCCCCGGCGTGGCCGAAGGAGACCATCTGCATACCGTGGTGCGCTTCGGCCTCGTGGACATACTCGATAAAGTCTGCGGTCTTGTCAATCGGAACGACGAGGTCCACGGGTTCCTGCTCGCTGGTGGCCTCCACGGCCTTGACCAGGCAGCCGCGCACCTTCCAGATATCCGCCGCTACACCGGGATCGGTGAGGGCAAGGAAGTCCAGAGCCCCGTTTTTCAGTACCGTCTCCTTCACGGTCTCGGCACCCAGGCGTACCACCTCGTCCTTCCCGTCAAAAGTGAGAAGAATGTAGGCTTTGGCCTCGGGGAAAGGGAAGGTGATTCCGGTGAAGCGCTCGCCCAGGTCCACTACACTGCGCTCGATGAACTCGATGGCTGTGGGATTGGCGTTGGCCTGGATAATCTTAAGCACGCTGCGCACGCCGGTCTTCAGGTCCGCATAAGGAACAAGCACAGACAGCGAGGTCTCGGGCTTAGGCACGAGGCGGAGGATACACTTAGTGAAGATGCACAGTGTGCCCTCCGAGCCGATGAAGAGGTGACGCAGGCTGAGCCCGCTTGCGTCCTTGACATTCTTGCTGCCGGCAGTCAGGACGGTGCCGTCGGCCAGCACGACCTCCAGCCCACGCACATAGTCGCGCGTCACGCCGTATTTCACCGCACGCATGCCGCCTGCATTGGTCGCGATGTTTCCGCCGATGGAGGCTGTCTTTTCGCCCGGATCCGGGGGATAGAAGAGGCCCTGGCTCTCGACGAGCGCCTGGAAATCCTGCAGGATGACGCCGGGCTCGACGGTGGCTGTCATGGTGTCGGGATCGATCTCCAGCACGCGGTTCATCTGACTTACATCAATGATGATACCGCCGTGGGGCACGGTGGAACCGACAAGGTTGGTGCCGGCACCGCGGGGTGTGACCGGAATCTGGTGCTCGTAGGCATACCGGAGTACCCGGGAGACCTCCTCGGTGGACTTGACAAAGACGAGTGCTTCCGCCTCGCCCTTGAGGCGGCCCAGGGTATCGGAAAGATAGTTCGGCTCAATGCGAGAAGCGGGAATCACACGTTCCCGCTCCCCGATGAGGCCCTGTAATGCCTCAAGCATGCTCAGTTCTCCTCCCAGGTGAGGTAGAAGAAACCATCAAACTTTTCCTTGACGATCTGCGTGGTCACATCAGAGCGGAAGACATCGGCGACATGGTTGTAAATCTCATTGTCCTTGTCCGCACTGCGCACGGCGATGACACAGATAAAGGATTCATTGCTCAGATCGACATTCTCATCGAAGATGCTGCTGGCAGGATCGACGCCGTAGGAAGCGGCATAGTTGCCGTTGATGGCACAGGCATCGGCATCCTCAAGATACTGATAGGTCATGGAAGCATTGACTTCGACAAGCTCGACCTTGGCGTCAACGATGTTCTCCACATTGGGGGTGCTTTCGTATTCGGTCAGATCCAGCAGGCCTGCGTCGCGAAGGAGGATCAGGGCGCGGCCATAGTTGGTGGCGTCATTGGGAACGACAACCTTCAGCTGCTTGCCGGCATCCACATCGGCCTTGAGGCTATCAAGGGAATCATACTTGCCGGAGTAGAGGTTCATGGTGATGACGAAGGTATCGGCGATCACGGCCAGATCATAGCCGTTGGTCTGGGTGTCATTGTTGAAGTAGGCGTGATGCTGGAAAGCGTTCATCTCGATGGAGCCGTCGTTGAGGGCGTTATTCGGAATGGCAAAATCGCTGAACTGCTGAAGGGTGAGGTGAATGCCTTCCTCTGCGAGGGCATCCACAGCGCCCTGCCAGAGATCCTCATAGAAGGCACCGGTCACGCCGAGGGTGATATCGGTATCGGCAAGGGAGAGCACGGGAAGGGTCAGGACCGCGAGGGTCAGAACGATAGCGAGCAGCTTTTTCATGATACATTCCTCCATAAGATTGATTGAGTGTATGGATAACCTCTGTGCAAAGAGGGAAATCCCGTTTTCAGTGGGTAGCGCGCTTTGCGATGAGCGAGCCTATAGCCTGGATGATGGTGACCAAGACGACCGTGGCAATCACTGCGGCCCACACAATATCCATGCGGTTATAGTTGTAGCCGTAGGTGATGGCGTAGTCGCCAAGACCGCCCGCCCCGACATAGCCTGCCATGGCGGTGAGGCCGATGAGGTTGATAAGGGTGATGGTGGTGCCTCGGGCGATGGCAGCCGTGCCCTCGCGCAGATACACCCGGAAGATGATCCCCACAGGGCTCACACCCATGGACTTGGCAGCTTCGACAAGGCCGGGGTCCACGGAAGCGAGCGCGGAATCGACCTGGCGCGAGAAGAAGGGAACGGAGCCGAAGACCAAGGGGACGATCACGCCGCGCACACCGATACGCGTTCCCATGATGAGCTTGGTCAGGTTCATGAGCACGGCGATGAGGATGACAAAGGGAATGGACCGGAACAGGTTAATGATCTTGTCCAGTACCTGATACACCGGGCGATTGGCCAGGATGCCGCCCTCTCTTGTGACGGTGAGCAGGACGCCGAAGAGGAGCCCGAAGACAAACATAAATGAGCCCGACCAGAATGTCATGGTGAGGGTTTCCCCGATACATTTAAGGAAGAGCTCGGGCTTCTGGGAGACGTAGGGGAACCATGAAGCGAGCAGGTCACGCATTTTCCAGCACCTCCACTTCCACACCGTTTTCCTCCAGCGCCCGTATGGTCATCTGCAATCGCTCGCCCTCCTCGGCGACCGAGACAATGAGGTAACCCAGCGGCTTTCCCTGAATCCATTCGATGTTGCCGGCAATAATGTTGATATCCACGTTCAGAAGACGGGACACATGGGATACGACGGCATCGGTT
>JAFUZB010000395.1 GCA_017476845.1 Clostridia bacterium | reverse complement strand
TCTGCGACTTTCAGAATTTGCAGAAAAAACTTGAAAAATGGAGCGCATAGGTTTTACTTGATTACATCGGTCCGAAGAGGTATAATAATCTTGTAGCAGAGAATGCTTGTCCATCAGAAACGAGGAGGTGTTGGTATGACAATGCGTTCAATCACCTTGTCTGTTCCTGAAGATATGATCCCATACTTTGTGGATGAGGATGGGCGGCAGGAATTCGCAAGGAATGCCATGATGCTATATCCCTTGATTCAGCAGCAGACCATATCGCATGGCCGGGCAGCGGAGATCCTAGGAGTCAGAAAAACGGATCTGATCGAATTCTATGACTCCATGGGAATTCCGTACCTCAACCAGACGGATGCCGAACTGGAAGCTGATCTTGCCACACTGGATCGTGTGCTGGGGGTGCTGAGATGATTGTTGTTTCAGACTCCACGCCGATGATCACCCTGATGAAGGCTATGCATCTGGATATTCTCCATGATCTCTTTGGTGAGATTGAGATTCCAGAAGCCGTCTTTGAGGAACTGACGACCAATATCGAATTCAAGGACGAGGCCGATCTTATCCGAAACAGCAGTTACATCCGTGTTGTGCGTGTGCAGAACGCAGATCAAGTGGCGTTCCTGAAACGGGTTGCAGGCTTGGATCAGGGTGAGAGCGAAGCCATCATTTATGCGGATGAGATCAAGGCGGATGTTTTGCTCATGGACGAAACCGCAGGCAGAACCGTTGCGCAAAATATGCGTCTTCCTATAACCGGGAGCGTCGGCGTCCTGATCAGAGCGTTGCATGCGGGCTTCCTTGCGCCGGACGAAGCAGACGAAGCCGTCATCCGAATCAGAAAATCAAACCGTCACATCAGTGAACACTTACTCCAGAAGGTGTTGGCAGAGTCTGCCAAGAAAAGAGTAGAGCTGAAGTAGAGATTGAGTTTCTACGCGCCGAAGTGGCAGAAAAGAGATGCGGGGAGTGACTCACCCGCCAGCCAGGAGATAATCAAAGCCGCCATCTGAAAACAGGTGGTGGTTTTTCATTTGTTTGATAACGGCCTCCGGATTTACAAATATTTCTGCAGATTTCGATATTTGCAGAAAAAACATGAAATGAGGGCATAAAAATAGCACCTCATTTGAGTGAAATGAGATGCTGTGGGGAAGCGTGTTATTCTGTTCTGCTTAAGGATCTTACGGCTCCTCAGCTGGTGGAGGACTTAGCGGGTCGTTCAGAAGCGCCTTGCCGAGCTTTTCATCGAAGGTGATCACTTCTATGCCATCCATATGATGATACCCGGCGAGCAGGCAGTCTACAAAGTCGAGACTGCGTGTCCCGAATAACCTGCAGGCGTACCGGATGGCTGGTTTTTGAGCGATGGTGATTTCCTGCAGGAAAGATTCAAGCGCAGCCGCGATGGACGGACGATCGACCTTGTAGACACCGCGAAGGACATAGACGACCTCAGCCAGGATTTCAGGTGTGGTTTCCGCACCTGAAAGGATGATCTCCCGCGCTTCCTGCGACATGACCGGATGATCGTTCAGGAGGTAGCGGAGGATGACGTTGGCGTCAACGAGCGGCATGCTTTTCCACCATCGCTTTCTCAAAAGCGCTGCCTTCCTGAGCGATCAGGGAAGGGTTGGAAAAACTGGACAAGGCGCCAAAGCTCCGTCCGCGCTGCTCTGTGGGTGTAAAGGGCATGCCCTGTTCGCGGATGCTCTGCACCGCAAAAATGCGGACGGCTTCTGCAAAAGAAGTCCCCATATTCCTGTACAGGAGTTCCACCTGATTCTTGATATCCTCATCCATGCGTACCTGATAAACAGCTTGCTTTGCCATATCGGCCACCTCCTTGCAC
>JAFUZB010000394.1 GCA_017476845.1 Clostridia bacterium | reverse complement strand
GCTGCCTGCGTACTATTTCACCATCTGCCTGAGGGATGGGACGAAGGTCGGGAAGTGTGATTTGCGCATCGGTCACAACGAGAAGACCTACATCGGCGGGAACATCGGTTACAGCATAGAGGAAGCACATAGGGGGCATCACTATGCCGCTAAGGCATGCGCTCTGCTTTTTCGTCAGGCGAGAAAGCATCAGATGGAGTATGTGATCATCACCTGCGATCCGGAAAACTATGCATCTGCCAGAACCTGTGAGCTCTCTGGTGGTCGGTTACTGGAAACGGCGCCGATCCCGAAAGACAATGAAATGTATGCAGAGGGCAAGCGGTGGGTGATGATCTGGCGCTTTGACCTGCCCCCGGTCATGCTGGAGGGGGAACATATCCGACTGCGGAAAGCAAAGGATACGGACTGGGAATCCATGCTCAGGAACGTATGGAGCGATGAAGCGGTGTACCGATGGATGCTGTATACCCCAACGCTGACAGAGGCGGATGCCAGGGAAAGATGCCAAAGGAGCATTGCTTTTCAGCGGGACCACCTTGCCTGGTTCGTTGCGCTGAAGGATACAGATGAAGCCATTGGTCTGTGCGCCATCAAGGAAAGCGAAAAAGGGCATATGGAGGAATCGGGCATCTGTATCGGAACGGCCTATCAGGGACGGGGATATGGCAAAGAGATTGTATCCCTGTTGCTAGCCCTGGCCTTTCAAGAGCTTGGCGCGGAGGACTTCCGGTATGGGTATTTCCAGGACAATGAAAAATCAAAGAGGCTGGCTGCGTCCTTTGGCTTTCAATATGATCAGACGTACGAGCTGACAAGAGACTGGGACTGGGCACGCAAACGTATTGATTCCTGCCTTCTGACAATGGAACAGTACGAACATACAAACCGCGCACGATGAGGGAGCAGAGGACATCAGCTCTTGGAAGAGGTTGGCCGCAGTTTTTTCCAGTAGAAGATGAGCAGGATAGCAATCAGACACAGGTAAATGAGCATGGAGGCAAGCATATTGGGAACGCCCGGGGGATCATTGAAGAGGGTATCGGTAACTGCAAGAAAGAATACTCCCGTAAACTTGAGGATGAGATAGAGTGAACGGTTCCAGATCTCCTTGATGGAAAGGGTGAGTAGTAGGACAAGAAGACTGTCGGGAACCAGCATGCCAAGGCATACACCGATGGTGGACCAACAACCACACACGAATGCGAACCCGACGAGGGAAAGTACGTAGACCGGAAGACCATAGCCGATATGCTGTATACTCTGGTATATACCTTGAAAAACGCCGTCCAACTCAGGCCAACGCACCAAATCATAGGGCTTGGAGATGAGATGCCAGAGAATCATGTGGGATCCAAAAGCAAGGAAACCTGAGAATGCGCCGCAGACAAACGCAGATACTGCTTTGATGAACATGTATCGCCTGCGTGAGGCACGGATCAGAAGGCAGGGAAGGATTCCATCGTGGATATCTGCGATCTGGGATTTCGCCCCAAGATAGCTCCCGCATACGGGGAGGATCAGACTGATGCTTCCAAAGGCAAAAGATCCAAAGATCATGGTCGCGGCGCTTTCCCAACCCTCCGGGTCATGCACAACAAGAGGGTGGAAGCGTTCATAAAAAAGGGTGGGGAAACTATATCCCTGAAACGTGACAAATAGAATCAATGTGCAGGCGAGAAAGGCATGCGAAGACAGGATACGTTTTATTTCTTCTTTCATATCGTACCAGCCTCTTCCCTTGTGTATGTCTCCTCTGCGGTGAGCTTACCATCCGCCATGGTAAGCACCGTATCGCAGGCCATGGCGATGTCCTGGGCGTTGTGTGAGGCAAGAAGGATGACCTTTCCCTTTTGGCGCAGCTCGTTGAGGAGCGCGTGCATTTCATGTACACCCTCCTTGTCTAGCCCGTTGAAAGGCTCGTCCAGAATCAGATGCATGGGGTCTTCCATGATTGCCTGGGCGATACCGAGCCGCTGTCGCATGCCAAGAGAGTACTTTCCGACGGGCTTGGGAGATGCGGGATCCAGCCTGACTGATGCAATGCATTTAGCGATGGCGGCTTTGTCCGGTTTCCCGGAGATACCAGCCAGGAGACAAAGGTTCTTCATGGCACTATATTCAGCAATGAAGCCTGGGTTTTCAATGATAATTCCGGTAGAAGGGGCAAAGTCGCAGTCCTTGCCGATCTGTTTGCCGCTTACGCGTATGTAACCATGGTCGGGATGAACAAAACCGCAGATGCAGCGCATGAGGGTGGTTTTGCCACTGCCGTTGTATCCGACTAGTCCATAGATGTGTCCTTCCTTCAGGATATAACTGATGTGGGAAAGCACGGTGTTTTTGCCAAAACGCAAAGAGACGTCATGGATCTCTATCATCTTTATCTTCCTTCCTTTCTCTGGTCGTTGGAAAATCGCAGATCGATATGTCTGGTGATGAGACACAGAAGGAGTATCATGATCGTGATAATCCCGATGTAAACCAGTACAGCCGTGTTGGCGGCTGTTTTCATTGAAGATGTGCTGTTTGTTACGATCCCCGTGAGCGTCGAATAGTCTTCAGGAAACCATAGCTTAAATGGAGCAAAACACTCCCATAGGATGGAGATGCGCAGATAATGTATGCTGAGCAAGATGATAAGACCGATGCCCTGCTTATGAAACAGACCGAACAGCAGCAGGAATAAGGCAATGACATAATAGTAGGCAAAGCTCACAAACAGTGCATAACCCAAGGTTCGCAGAGGCGGAAGCACCCGAAGATACTCATATACAAGAGGCATCATGTCCGAAAGGTCCGGATCGACAAGGAGACGTTCGTCATCACTCCAGGTATTGCCGGGTGAAATGTAGGGAAGTGAAAAAAGAAGCGAGGTGGTAAGGAAAATCGCCAGTGCAAGTACTACTGCTATTGCACAGGTTAGGCAATGGACAGTTATCCATATACTCCGGGAGGAGCGAATCAATGCAGTGTATTGCCACATGGCATCATGCGGAATAGAGGAGAGCACACAGAGCATGGCAACAAAGGACAGCATACTTGATGCCGGAGAGGCTATGGTCAGAAAGTGACACAGCATATCAGCGATATGGCCTGTTCCAGACAGATTCTGAAGGCGAAGACAGGCGGTTTCGGCAGACAGAAAGGCGTTGTAGAGTATAAAGAGAATGGATATTACAGTGCGTGCAGAGTAAAACCATCCTGACAGAGTACAGTGCAGAAGAGAAGTAAGTCGTCGGATGATGATCAACTCCTAATTCTATTGTTGAGGGACGGACTGTTTGGAATTACCTGATGTCATCCCAGGTGATTACTCCGGGATAAGCTGCGGCATCCTTCTTTTTCTTTGATTTCCAGACATTCATTAATTCACCGGTCTGCGCATTGAAGCACAGGGTGGTTGTGTCCTCCGTATTCCATGCCAGACGGTCTTCTTCCGTGGATGACAAAGGCTCTTTGCCAATCTTTTTATATTCGCAGGGAACATACCATACTGGGACAGCATAGAATCTGGCAGTTTGCCGCCATGGGATATCCTTTTGCTTATGCTGCCCGGGCGGGTTATACAGGGCATAACCGAGGCGGATCTCATGGATCATTCGAATGTGACCGGCGCGTATTTCATTTTCTATTGACTGCTGGACTTTGGAAAATGCACAGACCGGAATGTCTTCAAGGAGGGTTTCCTCTTCTGTCAGAAGATGCAGGAACAGAGAAAAGTCGTCATGAGCCCACAGATCAAAAAAGGAGGTACATTCCCAGTAATAGTCGCCAGTAGGACCTGTTTGCATCGCATTGCTGTCCAGAAAGGAAAAGGCATGTTTGAGGATGTCTATGCCGTGCAGGCGCTGGTACAAGTGGAGCGTATATGAGCTTCCGAGAGATTTATTGCTCTTTGTATCAGTGTACTTGCTCTCTGTGATGTATCTCGGTTCGCTTATGTCGAATGTATCCGGTGAAAGCTGCAGCATGTCTAGTGCGTCCGTCAATCGATCGCGCAGGTATCGGGGTGTTATCCCATTGCTTTCACTCAGGGGAGTATCCCAGCGGTACGGGGAAGTGTACACTGTATATGATGAATCCACATGATCCGGCATAGGTTCACTGCTGCCATATTCATACACATAGACGGGGGTTTGTGTGTTCCGTACGAGGTTGGCATCCTGTGAAACGGGCGCTTCCACTTCGGGGCGCAGCACCAGAACCGGAAGCGTATCGACCTGCGGAAAGAGGATGGCAGTATCAATAGTTATCTCTCTGTATTTGGTTTGGTAGGTTGCTGTCCAATGATCTGGGATTGCCTGTTTCACTTCACTGTATCGCAGACCTTCTGCGGTGCATGTAGAAAGGGAGAGAGATGCCAGTATTACAGATAATATAAGGAAGTGCCAGCATTTCTTTGCGGCGTATGCCATGAATAAACCTCCTTAAGTTCGTGGAGGCCTGGAATACAGGCCTCCACGAAGAGATATCAGTGAACCCTGAACTGTCCGGAAATAGAGATGGTTTCTACGTGATACACAGAATTGTAGTCAGTGTTGGCACGTCCGGCTGGGCTTATGCCACAGCCCTCATACATATTGCCTGAGACGTTGGTGGCATAATAGGTGTCATTCGGGGCCATCCATTTCTTGCCGGCATAGATCCCATCTGTCCATACGAAGCCACACATATGGTTGGTAAAGGAACCGATCGCATTGTTGACATGGTGGCGTATCTCAATGTATTTCTTGTTGCTTTTCTTCGTATGTGCGGTGTCTTCCGGAGAGTGGCTATACGGACCGGATGCATTGGTGGACTGCATTGTCAAACTGAAGCCATAGTTGGTCTTGTCATCGTCAGCCATCGCATGGAGGCTGGAGAAGACCATAAGGATACAGAAGGTAACCGCAAGAAAACGGCGGAGTTTACATGTGTTCATAGCTGACAATTCACCTTTCGTCATTGAATTTGTGGAACCAATGCGGTATATTTCAGGTGCAGTCTTTTGCAATTCCTCCATCTCTATCCGGAGATGATTCCTATTCGAATTTGCGAAGGCTTTTTTGCACCTGAGATGTCAATGCACAAGCAATGGCATCATCTCCTTTCGTGTCTTTAGCATATAACGCATACCGAGAAAACTCAGTGCGTATATGTTGCACTGTAGCGGGTGATGGTTTCCAGGAGGTTTCCGGAACTATCATACGTTTTTCCAACCGCTTTTACGCGATAAGCATAGCCGGAAGCTATCGCATAGTTGGCTTCTGCTTTCACATAGCGCCCTTGAGAAGATACGGTTTTGCTGTGTAGCGTTTCCCAACTGCCATTCACCTTTCTTTGCAGGCTGATGGCTACGGAAGCAGAACTGGCTCCTTTTATGGCATTCATGGTGCCAACACAATTTGCACTATCGCCTGAAATACTCAGTGACGCAAGCACGGTAGAGGTGTCGGTGTTCATTGGAAGAAAGGTATCTGCAAGTGATGCAGATACAAAGAGCAAGCAACAGAGGAAGACAATAGAAACCAGTGTTTTTTTCATGGTAGATTCTCCTTTGGCTCTGAAATGAATTGCAGTAATGTAGGGGAGTAGATAGACCTGGCAATACGCAATATCTCTTCGATATTATTGCCATCCATAAGAACAATGAACCACTTCCCGTACTCAGACCAGATGAGCTGCATATCCAGGTCTGTCACCCACAAGTGTGCAGGCAGATCATGTACGTTGTAGATCCTTTCATCCGCTTCTTCAGTGTTGATGGTGCCAAATACATGGTTTGTATTCTCGTGAAACACGATTTGATTATCATCTGCATCAGCCCAGATGGCAGTGTGGATATCGGCACTTTCATGACTGTCACAGACAATGATCTGATAACTGTCAGGAATGTAGGATGGATAGAAAAAACCATGCCAATCTTCGGGAATGTCATAGGAAAGCAGTGATGCGTCAGGCGTGATTTCAGCATAGGTATCATGCTTTTCGACGTACAGGGAGAGAATTCCGGGAATGATGTCCGGCGTAAATGCAATGGATAAGGCAGTTACGGAGAAAAATACGGTGAATAGAATACAGAAGGCAACGGCTGCTTTACGGATACCTTGCATGTGGGGAACGGGGGCGAAAAAACGAAGACGTTTTGGGGTAGAGCGAACAGCGCTTGGCACAACGACTGATTGCGACTGTTCACTGATTTTAATTGCAGTATTTTCAGCGCTATCAAAACACGCCAGTCGAAGTACCGCATCTTCAATGTCGTTGAGTAGATCCTCTCGCGTCTGTAATCCGGGAATAGGTTTAGTCTCCACTCTCTTCCACCTCCATGGCGACAAGCAGTCTGCGGAGCTGCTGTTTTGCGGTATAGATCTGAGATCGGACACGGTCAGAAGGAATATGCATGGATTTGCTGATCTCCTTGTCAGTTTCTCCCATATAGTAGCGACTGAAAATCAATTCACGTGACCGCTGAGGAAGTTCCTCAATACATGCAGTTACGCATTGGATGCGGTCTTTTGCCAAAATGATCTCCTCCAAGGATTTTTGACTTGTATCTGGGATGGTTTCCGTATATGCTTCTATGGGATCAAGAGATTCATGTTCCTCCTGCCGCTTTTTCTTATGCAGAAAGTCATAGGCTGTGTGTATGGCGGTTTGAATACAGTAGGCCTTGATGACCTTGTCATTCTTGCTTTCCAACAGGTCCCTTTTCCGCCACAGCTTGAGCATGCTCTCCTGCAACGCATCTTCAACGGCTGAACTGGGAAGAAGCTGATAGATGGCTGTATACATCTCCTTTCTGTATTTTTGATAGAATTCCGTCGATGAATGATTGGCATTCATATCATCCCTCCCTGATATATAGACGATGGGCCAGAGAAAATGTTGGCAATAAGGAGAGGAAAAAGGCTGCGTGAATGTTCTTAACCAAAGAACAGCTTTGAAAACAAACACAATCACGAAGAAAAGAATTGATACATTCATACGTAAGCGTGTGTAAATGTGAAAAGCAAGAAGCTGTGTGATGCTTAAGGGGCAGGACCTGAAGTGCAGGAGGACAGCGGAAGATATCGAAAAACAAACCTGTATAGGCAGGAAGAGGATATGTCTGTGTGCCCTCATCAAGGACACAGAAAGATGGAGGAAACACCAATGTATTATGTGACACGTAGAGATCAGAACTATATTGTTGTCAGATTGCATGGGCCAGAAGTGCCGGAAAAAGATGAGACTTTGCCGCCCTTTATCCTGAAGTATGCCTTTGACGATGTTAAAAAATGGTCAGATCAGGCGCTTGAAAGCGAGCGCGATCGCGTTTCGAAAGGAAAGGATGCCGATGAGTATGCCTTGAGCGCGATCAACATGGAAATCGACCGGCGCAAAGGAAGACCGAATTGTCCGATCTTTTTGGATTGGAATGAGATGGTGGAATTCCTGATGAATTTGGATGAATACGAGAATAAAAATGAAGATAAAAGAGACGCTCAAGAATATGATGATGACGAGGATGACTACATCTATGAGGATATGTTGGTTACCCCGATCCTCCATTCTGCAGATCTGAATATCGAAGATTGGGAAGTGATCCGAGACCTGGCAAGGGTTGCCCGAGACCTGGAAAAGTTTCATAAGGGCCGCGGTACCTATGAAGACCTGCCGAATGCATCCATAGTAGAGCAACTCCAGTACCTCAGCCTACTTGACGAGGCTGCGGAATTGCGCAATAGACTTCTGAATAGTTCATTTGCACTTCAGGTCGATCCTCGTATGGGGACGATCGGAGAAGATGCGGGATGGAAGCGTGTCTATTACCTGAAAACGCTGGCATCACAGATGATGTTCTTATATGGTGAAGACAGGCTTATCGGAGATGCCTTGGGAACGAAACCGAATGAAGATTTGTTTTTGGCGGCAATGAATGTGTACAGAGGAGCCGCCTTAGAGCAGATCGCCCTGGAAAGCGAGCCAGACATAGATGGCTTGCTGGAGGAACTGGAGAGAAAGTTTGGAAACAAGAACGAGAATCCGGACGATTACATCTTCCCGCAGGATATGGACCTCGAAAAACTGGCTGGATTGGCGGAAGAGTTTGCCGACCATATGACGAAAGCCGATGCGGACGATCCGATATTTAGATTTCTGGCGGAGTCGACAGAGGTGTTCCTTAAGGAGAAAGGCTTTGATCTCGATACGATGCAGGGCTTGCTGGAGGCACAGGAGTGGCTGGAACATGCCAAGGTGGAAGAAGCTTTCTACACAGACGATGTTCCGATAGACAATGCACTGGACTGGCATATGGGTGAAGCCAGACTGACGGCGATGACGAAAATCGTGAAGAAATGGATCAAGGAGAAACAGAAGGGCTGATGCCAAGGAAAAGGGATAATCATGCTCGTCCTGGAGATTTCCATCCATCGAGCTTGGACAAGGTGGTGAACAACCATGCCGCATGAGCGGAAGGTGTATTTTGCGGGATCTATACGCGCAGGCAGGC
>JAFUZB010000393.1 GCA_017476845.1 Clostridia bacterium | reverse complement strand
TGACCGCGGGTCACATCATAGCGCGGATCCCCCATGATTGTAGAAACAAGCGTGGATTTACCGGTGCCGTTTCGTCCCATCAGCACGTGCAGTTCGCCGGGATGAATCGTAAGATGAATGCCGTCGAGAATCTGCTGTCCATTGGTTTCAACAGCGAGATCCTGGACCTGCAGCAAAGGTTCAGCCAAAGTAACAACCTCCCAAAATGCAAGGGTTATCCAATTCCGATGGTTTTTATCGGAATTGCCGAATCATAGTACACCATTTCATATGGAAATGCAATGGTATTTTGGGAAGCATCATACGACTTTTCATAAGCTGTACAACGAGCATTGGCCAAAGTGACTGACGGTCACAATACACATCAGAGATATGGCAATATCCTTTGCAAACCATGGGTGATGCCTTGCCGGGCCTTGGGCTGTATGCTATAATCCTTTTGCTTCATATGCAGGGAGGAGGCGATTGATATGCGAAGCATGACAGGATGCGGCAGAGGACATGCTGCCGGAAAAGGTATAGATATCACGATCGATGTAAGAAGTGTCAATCATCGTTTTCTGGATGTCTCAGCCCGCCTGGGCAACGAGTTCCTTTTCCTGCAGGAGCCAGTACGCAAGGAAACAGGCAAGTATCTGAAGCGTGGACACATAGATATCACTATGACATTGATCAAGGGACAGGAGATCAGTCAGGATATAGAGATCAATGAAGTGCTCGCGGACTTGTATATGAAGAAAGCACAGCAGCTCTGTGCGAACTATCACTGCGAGCTTGGCGTGACAGCAGGACAGCTGCTCGAAATGCCTGGTGTATCCACCATCACTTCGACTTCCTTAGATGCGGATGAAGTGACAGAGCTTGCTATTCAGGCTTTAGATGAAGCATTGGATCATCTTGTACAGATGCGGGCTGACGAAGGCAAACGCATGGGAGAGGATCTTGCACTTCACCTGTCACTGGCAAGGCAGCTGCGTGAGAAGATTCTTGTTCGGGCACCGAGTGTTCCGGAGGAATACCGGGAAAAACTGCTTGTAAGATTGGAAAATCTGCACATTGAGTCGGTAGACGAGGCTCGCATTGCTCAGGAGGTAGCCTTAGTAGCTGATCGGTGCGCGATTGATGAAGAGTTGGCCAGACTGGATTCTCACTTCCAGCAGATGGATGTCTACCTCATGGAAACAGGAGAGATTGGCAAGAAAATGGATTTCCTCATTCAGGAAATGAATCGCGAAGCCAATACCATAGGCTCGAAAGCGAGCGATGCCGAAATAGCCAAACACGTGGTAGATTTAAAATCTGAAATTGAAAAGATGCGCGAACAAGTGCAGAATGTGGAGTGAATCTTCGTGCGAATGCTCAACGTCGGATATGGCAACGTGGTGAACGTATCAAGAGTGATTGCCATTGTGAGCCCGGAGGCCGCCCCGATCCGACGGATGATTCAGGACGCCAAGGACACAGGAAAAGCCATTGACGCGACATGCGGCAAGAAAACAAGAGCGGTGATGATTATGGATTCCGGACATATCGTCCTGTCACCACTCCAGCCGGACACACTCACTGCACGCGCAGAAAGCGGCAAAGGAAAACCATCTGAAACCAAACCGGAAGACTGACAGAGGGCTGAGGGTATGAGTAAAGCAAAAGGGATGCTTCTGGTCATCTCTGGACCTGCCGGTGCAGGCAAGGGGACACTGATTGATTTGCTTCGCGACTGGGATGACAGCTTTGCTTTCTCGGTGAGCTGCACTACCAGGGGCAAGCGCTATTATGAGACAGATGGCAAGGAATATCACTTTATTGATGATGAAACGTTCGATCGATATATTCAGGAGGGTGCATTCCTTGAATATGCCGTAGTACATGATCATCGATACGGAACCTTGCTTAGCGAAGTCGAGGAACGGATTGCACAGGGTAAAAGTGTGATTCTTGACATCGATGTTCAAGGTGGCCTTGCGGTGATGAGCAAAGCACCGGACTGTGTCTCCGTATTTATCTATCCACCCAGTTTCCAGGACCTGCGCGATCATCTGCACAAACGCGGTTCAGAAGGGGAGGAAGAGATTGAAAAACGCCTTCGAAATGCACATAAGGAAATGCAGAAGATGGGCGAATATCAGTATCTTGTTCTCAACGACGAGTTGGAGCGTGCTTTTGATCGCATAAAGACCATTGTATGCGCCGAGCGTATGCGAGCTTCACGGTATCTTCCCACGGTCCCTGAAAAACGAGAATCCATCGAGAATTGATAGAGGAGGACGTATCATATGTCTATTGTAGAACCCAATGTATTGGAACTGCTCGATCATGCTGACAGCCGTTATACCCTGGTGGTGGAGGCTTCTAAGCGCGGCCGTCAACTCGTAGCCGGTGCGCAGCCGCTGATTGATGAGAAGGATATGAAGCCCTTGGGGATTGCGGTGGAGGAAATTGACCGCGGTCTTGTGACCTATGAAAAGGCAGATTATGACAAGAGCGATGACTAATGGATATGAAGGCAAGACGGTTGTTCTGGGAGTTACCGGAGGGATCGCAGCCTATAAGAGTGTGGAGCTGGTGTCACGTCTACGCAAGCGCGGAATCACAGTGCATGTGATTGAAACCGCCAATGCGACGGAGTTTGTGTCGCCTTTGACTTTTTCCACTATGTCCGGTCAACCGTGTATATCCGATACCTTTGAGCGTCCCGAAACCTGGAATGTGAAACATGTTTCACTGGCCCAGGCCGCGGACCTTTTTGTGATTGCACCGGCTACTGCGAATATCCTTGCAAAACTTGCCATGGGGCTTGCAGATGATATGCTCAGCACAACTGTGCTTGCTACCAAAGCACCCGTGCTTGTTGCTCCTGCTATGAACACAGGCATGTGGACGAATGCTGCAACCCAGGCGAATATGTCGATTCTCAAAGAACGCGGCATTCACGTCATAGGACCGGATGGGGGATTCCTGGCCTGCGGAGATACAGGCGCAGGCAGGATGAGCGAACCAGCGGCTATCGAGGAGGCCATTCTTGCACTTCTTGCGCCTACACGGGATATGGAAGGGTTGCGTGTTCTTGTGACAGCAGGTGCTACGCGGGAACATTTGGATCCTGTGCGGTTTCTTTCCAATGAATCCAGCGGAAAAATGGGTTTTGCCATAGCAGATGCAGCCATGAAACGCGGAGCCGAGGTTCTCCTGGTGCGTGGAATCACCAGTGCGGAGAAGCCGGGAGTTACACGTGAAATCAGCGTGGAGAGCACCCAGGAGTTATACGATGCAGTCACGTCGCACTGTACAGAATGTGACATTGTCATTCAAGCTGCCGCTCCATGTGATTACCGGTTTTCCAAAGTTTATGATCAGAAGCTCAAAAAGATGGAAGGGACAAGCAATCTGGTAATCGAGATGATCGAAAATCCAGATATTGCCGCTGAAGTGGGCCGAAGGAAACAGGAAGGTCAAACTTTGGTCGGGTTTGCAGCAGAGACTGAGCATGTAACCGAACATGCGATGAATAAGCTTGCGAAGAAAAACCTGGACCTTATCGTGGCAAACGATGTTACCATGCCAGATGCCGGGTTCAATACAGATACCAATATTGTGACGTTGATTACAGCTTCCGGAATGAAAGCAATAGAGAAAATGACAAAGCACGATCTTGCGTATCTGATCCTGGATGAGATTCTAAAGATTCGTGGGGTAGATGTCTCTGGAACTATTCGCTAAACCATAGTTTTACGAATAGTTGGACATTCCTGAATTTCGGGAGGTGAAAACAGTGACATATCGTGAAGAAGTTGATGCCAAACGCATTACTCAGATCCGTGAGATCTGTCGTGATCTGCCACAGGCTTCCTCCGATTTTCTCAGGCACATTGCTGTGACAACCAGTTCGCTGACCCGTCTTGCATATGCTATTGATATGAAGACGTTTGTGTATTACTTGCATCATGAACGTGTATCGTTTATGAATAAGGAACCCGTACTCTGGGACGATAATGATCTGGCCAAGCTGACAAGCAATGACCTTACAGCATACACCGAATACCTGACCTATTATTTCCGTGATGAGGACCAAAATGATGATGGGCTTCCAAAAGCCACAGTCAATCACGAGCGTGCGATCAAAAGAAAAATGTGTTCGATACGCTCGTGGTATGATTATCTGTTTACTTCTAAACGCATACCGGTCAACAATACATTGCTGGTTCCGCTGCCCAAGATACATGAAAAACCCATCCTGCGGCTAAACGCAGAGGAAATGCAGAAAATGCTCGCCGAGGCGGAAAATGGCGAAGGGCTCACAAAAGGTCAGCAACGTTTTCAAAAGGTCACCGCACGGCGGGATTATGCCATCTTATCGCTTTTTCTCGGTACAGGTATACGCGTTTCCGAGTGTGTTGGCATCAATCTATCAGATATTAATATGGAAGAAAATGCTTTTGTTGTGACACGCAAAGGCGGAAATCAGGTGGTGCTATACTTCCCTGCTGAAGTTGCGACAGCCATTGGAGAATATCTGGTGGAACGTGAGAAAATTGAGCCGCTTCCAGGACATGAGGATGCCTTGTTCCTCTCGCTTCAAAAGCGTCGTATGACACAGAGAGCGATGGAGAAACTTGTCAAGAAATATGCAGCTATTGCAGCTCCGCTGAAATCAAAAATGAGCCCGCATAAGCTGCGTGCTACCTATGCAACCAATCTATACCATGAAACCGGAGACATCTACTTGGTGGCAGATTCGCTCGGACACTCCTCTGTAGATACAACAAGAAAACACTATGCTGATATGACCGATGCGCGTCGACGCATGGCAGCGCAGCACGTTCATCTGCCCGAGCCGGGAATCCTGAAACCCGAGACCAATGGATTACCCGATCAAGGAGAAACAACATCAGCAATTGAAGAATAGGGATTGACGGTCTTCCCCGCCATCCCTATTCTTTAGTGTCAGGAACGAAACCTTCAAAGATCTGAAAATCATACTGCTCGCGGAGTTGTGTGCAACGTTCTTCGGTCTGTACGGTCCAGGCAACTATCCATGGGTGAAAAAGAGTTTTTACGATACGAAATGGAACACTCTCAGTATCACAATCAAAGGCAATAAAGTCCGGACGGGAAAGCGCATCCTGAAGGAGACTGGCGAGCAGGCAGTTCATCAGGCTCTTTTTATATTTCTCCCCTTTTAGTCCATAGCAGAGTTGACCGCGTATGATGTCTGGCCGGTGAACTCGGAACCAATACATGGCACGTGGGTCAAAACTTTCCACAGTATAGTGCCCGATATATTGCTGGAGCAAGCTGTCGGCACTTTCACACAAGAATTGGATACGCTTACACGTCTTGATTTCTACGATCAATGGTACGCGCCCATGAACGCAGGCAAGCACATCTGCAAACAAGGGAATCCGCTCATGTGAAGAGAGAAGTGTGTATTCTGATAGCTCATCCCATGTCAAATCCTCTAGTATACGGTTCACACCGCACATGCGTGCTAAATTCGCATCATGAAAAACCACAAGACGACCGTCACGCGTCATCTGAATATCAAGCTCGATACCAAATCCGTGGTTCACCGCATTTTCAAAAGCAGAAAGTGAGTTTTCCGGATAATCAGGATTCCCTAGTCCGCGATGAGCAAACATGGTTTTTGCGGGCATTGGCATATCACGCTTTGGCAGACGCGGACAGATGCATATGACCCACAATAGCAGAAACAGCAGAAAACCAAGGATGATACTCATGCATCCACATCCAATGCTTCCAACCCATGCTTGGCCGCCGGCTTATTATCCCCGTGCTTTACCAGGGAAATGGTCACCAGAGACAGGAATACCATGATAGCAGCAT
>JAFUZB010000392.1 GCA_017476845.1 Clostridia bacterium | reverse complement strand
GCTGGGTTGTCTTCAGGAGCTCACAGGCAAGCTCAATGCGCTTTCCGGTGATGTAATCGCGCGGGGAAGGGAGATCGAGCTCTCGGAAGAGGGAGCGCACAGAGTTGGTGGAGAGGCTGACATGCTCGGCCATGGAGGTGATGGAAAGGTCAGGGTTGGCGAGGTTATCTGCGACATACCGAAGGAGGGCATCGGCCTGCTCCCTGCGCTTCTCATTGTTGGGCGCGGACATACTCTCCAGACAGAAACGGTTGAGGAGGAGGAACTGCTCATGCATATGCTCGCAGTCGTGCAGGGCGTTGTAGACCGTGACAAAGTCGGTCTCCAGCTGCTTTTCGGGAGGAATCGCCTGATAGAGAAGCAGGAGCAGATGCGTCATGAAGGCACGCCCGAACATGACCGACTGGCTATAGCAGGCGGAGACGAGGATGGAGAGCTGATTTTCCAGGGCAACGGAATCGCCCTTCTGGAAGGCGGACACGACCGCCCGGGACGCGGCATCCGGGTAGGGCGGTGCCGTCGCGACACGGCCCGCGATGTCCTCGTAGGCGATGAACTGACCGAACCCGTAGACCATGCGGTAGGTGGTGGCGGTCTCCGCATTGCGGTAGCTCTCCGGGACCCCCTGGGCGTTCATGGCGCGGGAGCCGAGCCCGGCCGTCAGGCTGAGCGCGCGTTCGGCGGCTTCACCGCTTAGCGTCGTGAAGGCACAGGCCAGGGCATTTCGGTCCGGAAAGGCAGGGGAGGCACACAGGATACCGATGCGGTTTTCGGCCACAAGGCAGACCTGACCTTCGGGAAAGAGGGCAGCGCTGCGCGCAAGGAGCCAGTCGAAGCTGGTGAGCACGAGGCTGCGACTGGTCCTCAGTCGGTCAAAATGATCCAGACGCAGGCAGAGTGTCTGGTAGCGCAGCCCGTCCGTATCGGGCGGCGCAGTCTCCTCCGGCCAGGTGCCCGTGAGCCACTGACCCAGTTCCATAGGTTCTCACCCTCTTTGCGTGTATGTCTTTCTCTGCGGCAATGATAACCCCAAAAAGGGGGCGCGGTCAAAGGGAAAAATCGCCCCTCGAGGTGGCACTGCGGCGAGAGAAAAGCCCGTCTCCCCGCTTTTTGCGCGGGAAGGCGGGCTGCGAAAGTAAAGCGGAATCGGGTTTACTTGGCTTTTTCAAGGAGCAGCGGCATATACACACCGCCCTGGACACTGCGCCCGATGAAGGCGACATACACCCCGGTTTGGGTGTCATACCAGTCGGAGAAGGGACGGCGGGTACTCGTGGTACGCAGGTAATGGGCAAGCGGGGCGATGAGCTGGCAGAACACTTCCTTGTCCTGCGCCATGGAGGCGCACCACACGAGCCAGTCCGATTTGGTGTAGTCGGCGCGGGAATCCAGCGGGAGGCCGAACTCGCCCATCCTCGGAAGATAGCTGCGCGTCTCCTTGTCATAGAAATCCCGGGGCAGAAGGTCCAGCTTCAGCACCAAATCCCAGACGAGATTGTACTTCATGCTCCAGCCGCTTCCGTCGAATGTGAGGACGGAGCCCTCCGGACGGTCCGCGCGCGCAAGCCAGCTTCTCGCCATCTCGGCGCTGCGCCTGTACCAGTGTGCGGCCTCCTCCGTTTCCCCGAGCCGCTCAAGGATCCGGCTCCAGCAGGCGATCCCGACCACGGCCTTGGCGGAGAGATTGACGTTCCTTGCCAGATGGCCCGCGAAGTCATCGGTGCACAGCTGCTCCCCGGGATCCTCGCCGTAGGTATCAAGGTACTTGACCCAGCGGGAGAGGAGCGGGGCATAGGTGCGGATGAGCGTGTCCGATGCGCCGAAGGAAAGGGCACTCTCCAGCATGATGAGCATGTTGCCGCATTCCTCCACCGGCATCTGGTAGCGCAGGTCGTATACATCCGTGCCCTCTGGATACAGATAGAAGGGAAGGGCAACCTGACCGTTGGGCAGAGGGCGCTTGGCCGCATAGACCTGGCCTGTGGCATACGGATAGCGGCCGACATCATGGGGCGCAAAGTCCTCCTGCCATACAGGGAGAGAGGCGAAGTAGAGGACCGGGCGACACAGGGCATTGACCAATTCCGGACAGAAGGTCAGAAAGAGCGGGACGGAGGGGTAGCTGACATCGACGGTACCGATGCAGCCGTTGGAATCGTTCTCCTTGGAGAGGAAGGCCATCTCGCCCTCCGGGGTAGCGATGAGCTTATGGGCAGCGAAGGTATGGCGCCATGCGGCCGCAGCGATGAGTCCATAGTCGTCCCCGCCGACTGCCTGCGCCTGTAAGGCTACCTTTTCATCCAGGGCCTTGGCGGCGCAGAGGAGGTCATCATGGCGGGAGGCGAACGCAGCGAGGGATTGCGGGAGCGTTTTTCCGTCTCGTAGGCCCCAGGCGCGGCAGAGCGTACCGAAGTAATTGATGGACGCGATGTCATCATAGCCCAGCATCAGGAAGGTGTGCAGACCTTCCTTACCGATCTCCTCCTCCAGGGTATAGCGAAGACCGCGGGTATCCTCCTTCTCTACGGTGCCGCAGGGCGCGGACAGATAGAGATAGCCCCAGTCGATGGTAATATGGTCGCCGGAGTGGCCGAGCACCTTCTGCTGGGCTTGTCCGATGAAGGCGGTCTGAAGCGAGGCAAGCGTGAAAGCATCGCCCACAAGCGCGGGCGGCACCTGGCCGTCATAGCACAGCTCGGCGGAGGCAAAGAAGCGAAGGGAGACGGAATGGGTCTGTCCGTCCAGCGCGCGCAGGGCAAAGTCCACGAAGGTGATCGGGGTGGACAGGGCGTCCAGGTCATCGGGCAGGGCCGGGGACCAGAAGGTCACGGTGAGTTCAATGCCCGCGGCCTCCAGGACGCTGACCGTACGCGTTGCCGTGACAGACAGGGAGACGGTGCGCATGGCGGGGCGGGAGCTCTGCCCGAAATAGCAGTATTCATGTCCGTCAATGACGATGTGGCCATCCAGGTGCTTGGGTGCGCCGGACCAGTGAATGGGCTCGGCGCTGGTGAGCGTATCCCCGGGCATCCAGATGGAGAAATAGGGGTCGTTGGCGATGAGGGGCAGGGCGGGCAGGCGATCCATCGTGTGGTTCATTGGGTGATCCTTCCTTTGTGGAGAATGGGATTTACGGGGCTTCCCCGGCGGGTGCGATCAGCATGATCTCCCCTAAGGCACCCCGGCTGAGGGTGAGCGTGAGTGTGGAAAAGTCGATCTCGGGGCAGGAAATACGGCAATAGGCACCCGGGGTATCGGAAGTAAAATCAAAGGGAATGCGCTCCCCATCCAACACCGCCGTGCCGGTGATGCGCTCACCGGGGGCAGGGTAGAGGAGCAGGAGAAAGGCACGGACGGGGCTTTCCCAGGCATAGGTGACCTTGTCCCCGTGCCAGAGATAGGATGCGGAGCTTTCCGAGAGGCAGATATCGCCGTCGCACAGGAGCCAGTTCGGATCGCCTACGCCCTGGGCCTCCCGGAGAAGGCTTACGCAGCCGATGTCCGCGAGGGGCCGCAGCTGCGGGGTGAGGGTCGGGCCGGCGATATAGGCTGTGCCGTCCCAGTGAAAGCCCGCGCGGTCTATGCAAAGCTGCCGGTTGCCCGAGGGCCTGTCCGGGAAGGTGTGCACGTGGTAGGAGGTGAAGAGCTCGTCCCCGACCTCAAAGAAGGCATTATGTCCGGGACCGGATACCAAAGGAAGCTCCTCTGTGCCCACAAAGGAAAGAATGGGATTATTCTCCTGCTTTTTATAGGGTCCGAGCGGGCTTTCCGCGACAGCCACGCCGACGCCGTACTCCCGGGAGGCGTAGTAATTGGCGGAATAGAACAGATAGTATTTCCCGTCCCGCACAAGGACGCTTGGGCCTTCATTCCACAGGTAATCACCGGAGCGCATCTCCCACGCCTGCTCGGGCCGCGTGAGGCATACGGCTTCTCCTTGGGTGCGCATCAGATCCTCTGACAGACGCACACCATACAGGTGGCTCTCGTGGCGACCTTCCACCACGTTCTCCGAGCAGTCCCGGGCATAGATCAGGTAGGGCGTACCGTCCGTGTCTGTGAGGAGGGTAGCGTCGATGGCGGCATACCCAAGGTCAAACAGCGGTTTCCCCAAGGGATCCGTATAGGGGCCGCCGGGGGTATCAGAGACGGCGATGCCAATGCGCAGCGAACCGTTTTCCTTCCATCTTGCGGTGAAGAGCATAACATATCTGCCCTGCCAAGGCCAGACCTCGGGCGCCCAGTAGTCCCCCGATGCCCAGGTGACTGACCTTAGGGCGATATCCCGCGAGAAGCTTTCCAGGTCTTCACTGTACCAGTGCAGAAAGCCCCCGGGACCGCCGGTGGCAAAGAGGTGATACCCTTGGTCCCGGAGCACAAACGGATCCCCGATGCTGCGCACATCGCGGGGGTTACTTGAAAACCAGTGGTCCATATTCTCCTCCGCATGGGAAACAGATGCGAACAGCAGCACTGCCGCGACAAGGCACAGAAGTTTTCCTTTTCCGTACATATTCGCACTTACCCCTTTAATCCCTGCGTGCTGATGCCCTCCACGAGCTGCTCCTGGAAAAAGAAGAAGATGATGAGGATCGGCACAAGGGACAGAACGGACATGGCAAAGGTGGCGCCGTAGTCCGACTGGGAGGAGTCGTTGAACATCTTCAGGGCGTAGGCCACGGTATACATATGCGGCTTATTCAGGTACAAAAGGGCGCCCATGAAGTCCTCCCAGCTGCCCATGAAGGTGAGCACCGAGACGGTGACCAGGGAGGGCACGATGAGGGGAAGGATGATACGGTAGAAGATGGCATACCGGCTGCAGCCGTCGATGGACGCTGCCTCATCCAATTCAAAGGGGATGGTGCGGATGAACTGCATGATTAGGAAGATATTAAAGCCGCTGCCGAAAAAGGCTGGGACTGTCATCGGCAGGAAGGTACCCACCCAGCCCATCTTATTGAAGAGCACAAAGCGGGGGATCATCATCACCTGGCCGGGCAGCATCATGGTGACGATCATGGCGGTGAACCAGAATTGCCGTCCACGGAAGCGGATGCGCGCAAAGCCGTAGGCGACGATCGCTGAGGAGAGCATCATGCCAAGGGCAGAGAGGATGGCGACGAAGAGGGAATTGGCGAAGAAATTGCCGAAGGTATAACCGCCAAAGCCCCGCCAGCCGGTCGTATAGTGCTCGGAGGTGGGCGAGAGCGGGATGAGGGTGGAGGCACGGGTGAAGATTTCCCCGTTGGGCTTAAAGGAGGAGGCGACCATCCACAGCAGGGGATAGATCATGAGCAGGGAGAGAAGGAGCATCAGGACATGATAGATCGTGAGATTGATTCTTCTCTGGACTTTGGTATTTCTCGCCATTTTGCTCACCTGCCTTCCGATTCATAGTAGACCCATGCGCTGGAGGAGCGGAAGATGAGGGCGGTGAAAGCCGCGATCACCAGCAGCATGAACCAGGCCATGGCACTGCCGTAGCCCATCTCATAGTGATTAAACGCGCGGTTATACAGGTGCACACCGTAGTAGAGCGTGGTGTTCAGCGGCTTGCCGCCTGTGATGAGGTAGCTGGAGTTGAAGGCCTGGAAGGAGCCGATCACCTGGTTAATGAGGTTAAAGAAAAGGATGGGGGTGATCATGGGAAGCGTGATGGCGAAAAAGCGTCTGACCGGGCCGGCGCCATCGACGATGGCGGCCTCATGGAAGCTGGCGGGGATATTCTTGATGGCGGCAAGGAAGATGAGCATGGAGCTTCCGAACTGCCATACCCCCAGGGAAATCAGCACACCCAGGGCTGTTTTGGGGTCACCGAGCCACCTTTGGTTATCGGGAAGACCCAGGAGTCCCAGCACCTGGTTAATGACGCCGTTAAAGGCGAAGAGCTGCTTCCACAGGAGGGCGATCGCAACCGAGGAACCCATGAGGGAGGGAATATAGAAGGCGGCACGGTAATAGCCCGTAAGGCGTGTGGTCTTGGAGAGGATGAGGGCGACCAGGAGCGATACGGTCAGCTTGATCGGCACCTGGATGAGGGCAAACTTGAAGGTGACCCAGAAGGAGGTCCAGAACAGCTTGTCTTCAAAGAACATCTTATGGAAATTCTTCAGTCCCACCCATTTTGCGGGGGAGAGAATATTGTACTCGGTGAATGCGAGGTACAGGGAGGTAAAGAACGGGATTACCGTGAACACCAGAAGGCCTGTGATAAAGGGGAGAATAAAGACATAGCCCACAACATTGGGATGGTTCATCCTCTCCCTTAGGCTCCGGCCCTGGACGGCGTGCTTTGCCATGACAACAACCTTCCTTCATGCAGTTGATGAAAAGGGCGCCAGAGGGAAATCCCCCTGGCGCATGCAGGAATGACGGTTTATTCAGCCACCGGGGCGGAAGCAAGGATTTCGTTTGCTTCTTCGATGAACTGCAGGGCGGTTGCTTCCAGATCGTCGATCATCTCATAGCGGACCTGCTCGGAGTACTGTCCCAGAAGATCGGCCACCTGAGAGTGAACGGCGGGATCGGGGTTCATGAGCGGGGAGGCATTGCCCGGAAGGCTGGCATACTCGATGAAGGCCGCAACCTCCTGGCCGACAGCGTCCAGGTTCTCGGAGACATGGGCACGCATTTCGCTGGAGATCGGGATGGCGCGCTCCACACCGATGATATCGAAGCACTCGGGATCATTGGTGAAGAAGTTGAGGAACTTGACAGCGGCTTCCTTCTTCTCGCTCTGCTGGGCGATGCACCAGAACATGGAGGGCTTGAGGTAGGTGGCAGAGGCCGTGGCGTCATCGAGGTTGGGGATCTGGACCATGGAGATGTCAAGGCCCGTGGAGTCGCGATAGGCAGCCAACTCGTTGGAGTTCTGATAGCGGGACCAGGAATCGTTGACCATGGAATCAAAGGCGGTGGCGGCGGTCTCTTCGCCGGGGATCATGCCCCAGCCCTCGTGCTGGGCATCCAGGGCATCCTGCCACATGTCCACGATGTACTTGGGATCGTCAAAGCCAAGTTTAGTGGCTTCCTCGTTGTAGAGGTTCAGGCCATAGTTGCGCAGACGGAAGCGGAGAATATCGGCGGAGCAGTCGGTGATGTAGGTGCTGCGAAGACCGGTAGCTTCCGCGATCTTGCGGGAGAGGTCGGCATACTCGGAGGCGGTGGGGGTCATGGGGATTTCCAGGCCCAGCTCCTCAATGATGTCCTTGCGATAGAGCATGACAGGCGCATTGGTGCCGGTGGAGATGGCGTAGGTTACGCCGTTCACCTGGCCGGTCTTGATGATGTTTTCAGAGACGTTGGTCACATCCAGGGTGCCGTCGGCCATGTAGGTATCCAGCGGGGCGAGGACGTTGTTGGTGGCATACTGGGCGAGGTAGGCATAGTCCATCTGGAAGATGTCGGGCGCCTGTCCGCCGGCAACCTGTGCGGCCAGCTTGGTCCAGTAGCCGCCCCAGTCGGAGTAGTCGACGATGAGGTCGATGTCGGGATATTTCTCTTCGAACTTCTCGATCATGGCGACGGTCAGATCATGGCGGGTCTGAGAGCCCCACCACAGGATTGTCAGCTGGGTTTTCTCCTCTGCGGAGGACACCGCGGGCAGCGCCAGGGTGAGCACCAGCAGCAGGCTGAGCAGCAGAGCCAGAGTACGTTTCATAGGGGAAAGCACCTCCTGAAAAGATTGTGACCTCATTATAGGCGGTGCTTGGAAGGAGAAAATGCAATTATCCGACACAAATGGTCACTTTTCCGACGAAACGTCCATCCTTGCACGGTACTCCTTCGGGGTGATCCCGGTATACTTGCGGAACATCTGACTGAAGTAATGGGGATTTCCGCCCATCCCCACCTGCTCGGCGATCTCATAGCTGCGCATTTCACGGTGGGCTGCCATGAGCGCCTTGGCATGTTCCATGCGCACCTTGAGGAGATAGGCGGAAAACTTCAGTCCCGTGGCATGGGAGAAGGCGCGCCCGATATACTCCGCGTTGCGGTAGAGCACCTCATCGGCGATAAACTGCAGCGAGAGCGCCTCATTGCTGTAGTTCTCATGGACATAATCGGTCATCTGCTGAACAAATCCGCGCACCTCATGGCCTGTCCCCCGAAGCTTCACAAGGCAGGCTGCCATAACCGGAACAGGATGCTCACCCGCATGGAGCACATCCTGAATCATGGAGAAGGCCCATTCCGCCTGGGCGGGTTCCACACCGCCGGTGAGCGCAGCGAAGAGGGCGTCGCGCAGCACGCTGATATCCTGCACGGTTTTCTCCATCTCCAGAAGGCGGCGTTCAATGCCCTCCACGGGGAGGGGACCGGAGACGATCTCGTTGAGGGCGACCATGAGCCGATGGACCTGATCCTCCCTTTCCCCGCGCAGCTGAAGGGCGCGCTCGCGCCGCTTGTCGACCTCCAGACAGGCGCGGCGGATCGCATCCTCGATCTCCTCTTTGGTGCAGGGCTTGACCAGATATTCCCGGACACCGTATTTCATGGCCTGCCGGGCATACTCGAACTCCTCGAACCCCGATAAGACCATGCTCTCCAGCATGGGGTTCATGAGGCGTGCGCGCTCGATAAGCTCCAGACCGGTCATACCCGGCATGCGCACATCGGTCAGGAGAAGATCGGGCATATCATCGGTCATACTGTCCAGGGCGGCAAATGCGTCAGCACAGCTCGCGCACAAGGTGACATCCAGTGCGCCCCAGTTGACCATGGCGGCAATGCCTTCACGGATAATGCTCTCATCATCTGCAAGCAGCAGCTTATACATTCCCTGTCCCGCCTTTCGAAAGGTTCCGCGTTTCGGGAAGATGCACGGTCACGCAGGTTTTCTCCTCTTCGCTGTGCACAGTGATCCCGTACTGTTCACCGAAGGTGTGCTTGATACGCTGGTCGATATTACGCATCCCGATGCCCATGCCCTCGGCTTTCACCTCACCGCTCTCCAGTTTGGCGAGGATATCCTCATCCATCCCGGGACCGTTATCTTCAATGGTCAGGCGGATTTCACGGTCCTGCAGGATACCGGTGATGTGAATGCGGCACACCTCTGTCATCTCTTCCAGCGCATGATGAACGGCATTTTCTACCAGCGGCTGGATGGTCATGGCGGGTATCATGCAGTCAAGGATATGCTCATCCACGTCGATCTGCACCTGCATCCGGTCGGCGTAGCGGATCTGCTGGATACGGATATAGTCTCCGGTCGTCTGCAGGTCCTGGGAGACGGTGACGATGTCCTGCTTATCGTTCATGGAGGCGCGCAGCATCTTACCCAGCGCCTCGGTCATGGTTGCGATGCGCTCGCTGCCCTCCTGCTGGGCCATACAGTAGATGGATTCGAGGACGTTGTTGAGGAAGTGTGGGCGCACCTGCGCACGCAGCTGTTGGATCTGCTTTTCGCGGAGCAGCTCCTGCTGCTCAAAGTTGTTCTTCATCATCAGGTGATAGTTGCGGGCCATGCGATCGAAGTGACGGTGCAATCGCCCCATCTCGTCCCCTCTTTCGCGGTAGGGCGAGGTATCCGGATCTTCCACAAAACCGTCCACCGCGAACGCATCAAACTTATCCACCAGGGAGTGCAGGTGCTTGAGGACCGATGTGACGAGCAGGACACTTAACAGGAGTGCCCCCGCGATGACAACCAGGTCAATGGTGAGGGAGCGGGCGGCGACCTGCCCGATGGTGGCGCTGATGTCACTGTAATCGGTGAGGGTCACATAGCGCCATCCGTTCGGTGCGGTATACTGCACACACAGTGCATCCTCCTGCGCCTGTCGGATACGGGTGAAACCGTCAGATGAGGGCACGATTTGCCGCACATGCGTATCGCTTGCGTACAGACAGATCCCCTCGGGGCTATAGACAGCGCAGGTCAGGGGTGTGCCCAGCTCATTCATGGCATACAGCTGATTCTCAATGATGGTTTTTAAGTCCAGCTCAATCTGCAGTGTCGCAAGGGTTTCCAAGCGCATCTCTTCAATCTCGCGAATCTCTCTGAGGAGAAAGAGATGGGTCATTTCCCCGTCCTGACTCTCAATGCGCCAGACCGCCCTTCCATCATGGTTAGCAGCATACTCGATTCTTTCATCGGTCATATCCGAGTCAGGAACGTAGGCGATGCGGAAGTACCGGCTGAAGGTGGTTCCGGCAGGGGTTTTCAGCTGGAGACTGAAGCCGCTGGAAAACCAGAGGGAGAAGTCGACCATACGGTCGGCAACCTCATTCTTTGCCTCTACCCATGCGGTTGTGTTGATGGGCAGGCGCTTAAGAAGGCTCAAGTTCTTCTGGAGCACATTGTCGGAGAGAATGCGCATGGAGATTTCCTGCACATCCTCAAGCTCGGACTGAATCTCCCCGGCAAACAGGGTGATGACCTGCGTGCTGGATTTGTAGAGCTGCTCGTCATAGGCGTGGTAGGGCATCCGGAAGGTGGAAAGAACACCTGTCAGGACCAGCACCATGGCCAGCAGAAGAATGAAGAGGAACTTCGCGCGTACGCTGATGTTTCCCCAGATGCGACGGATGAAGTGCATCATGATATGAACCGCCTTGTTGTCAATGGATGGAGAGGGGTGGATAAAGGGGGAAATGGGTTGTCAGAGGGAGGGAGGCGAGTGACAGAATCAGGCAGCATGTTCCGGCAGGGCAAGAACCGCTTCCGGTAGGCTGGAAGCCCCAGAGGCTTCTTTCAGAGCGCGAGCTTACGGGAGAAGAGATCGAACTGGTGTGGGATGATCAGGCCTTTTCCTTGACCATATGGCGCAGTGCCATACGGAGAACCTCTTCAGGTTTGCCGTCGGGTCTGATCCAGGCAGTAATAGCATTTCGGGGGAGGATAACCGGCATCCTTAGCTGGAGACAGAGCACATCCATGGCAGATTCCATCGTAAGGACAGCGAAAGCATGGTACTGTGCTTCCCGGCGGTAGATTCCTGCAAGGTAAGTCACATCGCTGTCGCGCGGCTGGACAAGATACTTTTCACCATCCTGCTTTCCACGACCATCCCCGGGGTAATAAGCCTCGTATTCATAGTAGAACGATGCCGGAACAATACAGCGATGGGCGTTCCAACCGTCCTTCCAGACCGCTTTCACGGGCGCGGATTCACTGCGGGCGGCCCCGATAGGTTGATCCAATCCATCGATATGATATCCCCAGACCATAGGGAAAACGCCCGGGGATCCGGATCTGGAGGAGGCAATCACCGGGGCCATATCATTCAGCTTGATTTCACCTTCGGTTTTGGGAGTTATGCCCAAGTGAACTGAGGGTGGCGTCATGGCTTTGATGATAGACATGAGTGCAGGTGTGCTTGGATCAATGTAGTAGGATATCATGGGTGATCGCCTCGATTGTGAGTTTCTGTGTGCTGCGCAAAACAGCCTTTGGCAAGTACATATTGCATTTCCGGCGTGTCGAGGGGTGGAAAAAAGCGGCAAAATGTGTATCATGAAGGACGTGGACAACGTCACATTGGAAGTATTCATTTCGTTTCATACAGTTTGAATCCTGCATGGAAGTCTGTACCAACCGAAAAACAGTCAGAACCCCATCTGTTGCAGAAGTCAAATCGGTAAAGTGTAGGCACAGGAGGCAACGATGATCGAGTTACAACGCATTCAAGAATTGGCGAAGAAGGCAGATGCAAAGGAAATCCTCGAGGCCGGCGAGGTCATTGCAGCAACTTTCCGTGAGCAGATGAAGGCAGCACGTGCCGCACTTTTTGGAAATGAGCAGGCAGAGATTGACTGGTGTGAAGCAGGAAAGGCGCTACAGCTTCTTCATGAGGTTGGAGAACAGTATGATATGGCGTTTCCCTCACAGGAGTATGTCAAGGCGTATGTCATCAAGTATGGACGGGAAGTCATTTTGGGAGAAGATGCTTCGCAAAACGATCCACACTGAGTGGATGAATTGACAGGTGGCTATGCAACATGACTGTACCATCTGGAATGTGGAGGATAATGCGCGGCGCAAAATTCCCAAATATGATTGCTACACACAGGAATGGGCGGACAGTATCCAGTTATTAGGTCAGCTTGTCGTGCCCTGTGCTCTGCCGGAGAAATGGGCACCAAACAGTCAATATGGCGAAGTGATGCATACT
>JAFUZB010000391.1 GCA_017476845.1 Clostridia bacterium | reverse complement strand
GATTTCCCGATGTACGAAATCGGGGAGGAATCCGGCGAACTGGAATTCTGCCACAATCCCTTCTCCATGCCCAACGGTGGACTGGAGGTTCTCAAGAAGGCGCAGCGTGGAGAAGTTGATCCGCTCTCCATCACAGCATTCCAGTACGATGTTGTCTGCAACGGAATTGAGCTGTCCTCCGGTGCTGTGCGAAATCATGATCCTGAAATCATGATCGAGGCCTTCCGGCTCGTAAGGCTGGGCGAAGAGGATGTCAAATCCAAATTCCCTGCCATGTACAATGCTTTCTGTTACGGTGCGCCGCCGCATGCCGGTATCGCCCCCGGTGTAGACCGTATGGTCATGCTCCTGGCAGGAAGTGAGACGATCAGAGAAGTGATACCGTTCCCGATGAATAAGAATGCGCAGGATATCATGATGGGTGCGCCTTCTGTGGTTGATCCGCATCAATTGGAGGAGCTGCACATCTCGATTGTCAAGGAAGAAGATTGAGACAGCGCAAAAAGACTTCACCAAACGCCAGACAAGAACTCTGACATGGCGGGTCATTTGACGGAAAAACGTCTACGCGGGTTTATTGTATTCATGCGCTCTTTCTGTTATACTTGCCGCTGTAGCCTTGTATGACAAGGGTTCAATTGGGACAGGAGGTTACCGAAATGGCCAGCAAAAAGGATAATCTTCCAGTGCACGTAAGCACAGATGCCGAGCAGGAACAGGGCAGTTCGATTATTTATGCGCCTGAGGTACTGAATATTATTACGCAGACTGCGGTCAATGAAGTTGAGGGTGTTGCAGGTATGTGCAACCCTAGCGGCGGTCTTCTGCGAAAGAACAACGCGAATAAAGGTCTGCGCATTGAGCAGAGTCCTGAAGAGGTCTCTGTTGAGCTTTACCTTATTGTTGAATACGATCGTCCGATCCAGAAAGTCGCCCAAGAAGTCCAGGAAAATGTTCGAAGGACTGTAGAGGGTATGACTGGCATGCATGTCGTTCGTGTTGATGTGCATGTGATGGGCGTCAGCTTCGAAAAGGAAAACACAGTCGTTGAGAGTGCCAAGAAGAAAGCGAAGCTCACCGGAAGTACCGAGAAAAAGGATGCAGACGTAAAGTTCGAAGCAGGGAAAGCTGAGATTACCCTGGAAGACGAAGAAGAAAAGAAATAAGTTGCGTCCGGAGCGGGTGACCGCTCCGGCACTTCTTGCGTAAAGATCAAGAATAGATACATGGAGCAATTTGAGCATGTCAAGAGCAGTAGCGCGTAATGCGGCAATGCAGATGATTTTTGAGCGTCTTGGCGGAGGCCAGGGAGGCGAGGAAACGCTGCAAATGGTATACAACGAATTGCGTGAAGAAGGGAACACAGCGGTTTCTCCACAAGATCCGGGCGTGAAGGACTTGGCGTACATTCAGGCCGCACTTCAGGGTGTCATTGAGCATCTCGATGAGATTGATGAAAAGATTGGCAAGTATGCGAGAAACTGGACGGTGGATCGGATGCCTGCCGTTGACAGGACCATTCTCAGGCTCGCTGCGTGGGAAATCCTCTATGGACAGGCATGGGATGTTCCCGGACAGGTGGCCATCAAGGAAGCGGTGACGCTCGCAAAAACCTATGCAAATGAGGACAGCGGAAGGTTTATCAACGGCGTGCTGGGTTCGTTGTTGCGTGACAATGAGGCAGCGCAATGAAAGCGGTCGTAGGCATTGACACAAGCAATTATACGACCAGTGTTGCAGCCGTGGATGCGCAGGGCAATGTGATTGCCAGCATCAGAAAGCTGTTACCGGTAAAGACCGGGGAGCGAGGACTCAGACAGTCTGATGCGGTTTTTGCGCATGTTCGACAGTTACCCGGTTTGATCGAGTCTTTGTCACATTGCCTTGGCGGCTATGAGATTGCAGCCATATGCTGTTCTTCCCGGCCGCGGGATAATGAGGACTCGTACATGCCTGTTTTTCAGGTAGGGGAAGCCAATGCGCGTGCGCTCGCCGCGATGCTCGGCGTCCCCTGTTTTTATACAACGCATCAGCGTGGACATATGCAAGCTGCATTGATTGATGCAGGCTTAGAGGATCGTCGCTTTCTGATGATCCATCTTTCGGGAGGCACCACGGAGCTATTGCACGCAGATCATGATGCATTACAGCTCTTGGGCGGCACAAAGGATCTGCATGCAGGGCAGTTTGTGGATCGTGTTGGCGTGGCGTTGGGACTGGATTTTCCCGCAGGTCCCGCTTTGGAAAAGTTGGCCAGGAAAGCGGAGAAAGCGGAGGCTTGCCTCCCTGTTTCCATGGAGGACAAGGATCTTTTTTGTCATTTTTCAGGCGCTGAAACACGCGCGCAGCAGTACATCAGATCCGGCATGGCACCGGAACAGGTTGCCATCGAGGTGTACGACCTTCTTGCGCGAACCATTGCAAGGCTTGCCAGTGCCGGTGCAGCTGTTACCGGCACGGAAAAGGTGCTCATCGCAGGTGGCGTTGCGTCTTCCGCACTGTTTCGTGAAATGTTATCTGCGCGCAACAGAAAAGCGGGGCGACTCGATATATATTGGGGCAAACCGGAGTATTCCGGCGATAACGCTTGCGGCGTGGCCAGAATTGGCCGAAATATGTTGCTTGGAAAGGAATAATGCCTATGTCTGCTATACTACTTGATGGCAAACAGCTTTCTAGGGAGCTGGAGGCACAGTGCACAGAACGGGTTCAACGACTGAAGGAGCAAGGCATTATTCCGGGTCTTGCTTTCATTCTGGTAGGTGAGGACCCAGCCTCGGTTGTTTATGTGCGTTCCAAGAATAAAGCATGTGAGCGTTGCGGCATCCGTTCGGTCACACTAAGGCTTCCGGAATCCATTTCGCAGGAAGAACTGGAGCAGGAATTGAACAAGCTGGCAGGGGATGAAAGCATTCATGGCATGCTTTTGCAGCTTCCGATTCCCAAGCATCTGGATGAAGCGGCTGCTATTGCCTGCATTCCCCCTGAGAAGGATGTGGATGGTTTTCATCAGATGAATGCAGGCAGTCTGGTGATCGGAACCGATGGGATGCGCGCCTGTTCGCCGCTTGGCATTATGGATCTCCTCGCTCTGTCAGGTGTCGATCCATGCGGAAAGCATGCTGTGGTTATCGGACGCAGTGCTATAGTTGGAAAGCCTGCGGCACTTTTACTGCTCGAAGCTAACTGCACAGTCACCATTTGCCATTCAAAAACAGAGAATCTGGCATCCTATACCAGACAGGCCGACATCCTTGTGAGTGCCGTCGGAAAAGCAGGGCTGATCACGGGTGACATGGTTAAGCCCGGAGCAGTCGTCATTGACGCAGGCATTGCCAGAGTGGAGGGAAAGGTGACCGGAGATATCGAGCGAGGCAGCGTAGAACAGGTTGCCGGGTATCTCTCACCTGTTCCTGGCGGATGCGGACCGATGACGATAGCAGAACTTATGGTCAATACGGTTTCCATTGCGGAGAAGAAAGCTCATGTATGAACAACTCGCCATGACACAGCGCTCGGGCGCAGGCTCAAGAGGGGAAAAGGAGAAACGAATTCTTTCTGTCTCTGAATTGAACCATATGTTGGCCTTACATGTGCAGGTTGCACAGTTCTCCGGACTTTATCTGAAAGGCCAGATCAGCGGATTTCAGGCGGCAACATCAGGTCACTGGTATTTTGATCTTAAGGATGACAGAGGAGCAGTCATTTCCTGCGCTGTATGGAGAAGCAATACCGCCAAACTGCAGCGTCCGCGCAATGGCGATGAGATTATTGCATACGGAAGCATTAATCTTTATGAACCACGCGGAAGAATCAGTTTTGTGGCAACACATTTCCAGATGGCGGGGCAAAGCCAGCTATATCTATCCTATCTCGCATTGAAAGATAAGCTTGAAAAGGAAGGCCTTTTTTCTGCGACACGCAAGCGCCAGCTACCACGGCGTCCAAAGAAAATTGCAATGGTTACCAGTCCGCACGGAGCAGTCTTTCATGACGTCTGTAATGTGGCACGCGGAAGAGATCCGGGTACCGCGATTGTTCTTGTACCTGTTCCCGTCCAGGGGAGCGAGGCTGCACCGGAGATTGCCTCAGGCATTCGACTGGCGGGGAAAATACCGGGGGTTGAAGTTATTATTGTGGGCCGCGGTGGAGGCTCCATGGAGGATCTGTGGTGCTTTAACGATGAGGCTGTGGTGCGTGCGATCGCTGCAAGCCCGATTCCCGTCGTCACAGGTATTGGGCACGACACAGATACTACGCTGTCCGATTTTGCGGCAGATGTTCACGCCTCTACTCCCAGTCATGCTGCGGAAATCACAGTATTTGATTTGTCAGGAGTGAAAGCTCAAATAGAGCAGGCTAAAAAACTCCTGCAAAATGATTTCTCACAGGTGCTGAGAGAAAAGCAGCTGAAACTGCTTGAAGCGCAAGGAAAACTTGCAGAGCAGTCACCGAAACTGAGGATAGACAGGCTTTCTCATCGGGCATCGCTTCTGTCACAACGTGTGGGTAGTGCCATGGAACATCTTCTCAATGAGAATACATTCCATGTGCATGAGGTTACCATGCTCTTGGATGCCAGTATGTCGCATCAAATCGATACCTTGCATAGACAAATCACCAATGCAGGCATGCGTATGGTCAGAGCAACACCTGAGAAGCAGGCACTTGCGTACGCAGGTGCAATCGACAGTATTTCCCAGCGCATGCAGTTCGCGCTCTCGCATAAGCTTCAGCATGATGAGGCAGTGGTTGCCACATTGCAGCAGAGACTCAATGCCCTGGATCCCAGAGGCGTTCTTGCAAGAGGATATGCATTTGTCACGAGCAAGGATCATGTCATTACAAAGGCTTCGGAAGCTCCTGACAGAATGATGCTGCATTTCCAGGATGGATCGATAGCGGTGAGGAAAGATGCACGAGGAGAGGATACGAATGAGTGATAACAGGAAAACATTCGAAGAGCGCCTGGCTATGGTTGAACAGATTGCCACGCATCTGGAAAGCGGACAACTTGGATTGGAAGAAGCGATCCACCAGTTTGAAACCGGTATGAAGTGCCTTGGGGAACTCGAAAAGGAACTCGGAGACGCCAGGCAGAGACTTACCATGATCCGCACGGATGCAGCGGGAAATGTCAGTGAAGTTCAGGTGACAGAGTCCGAGCGTGGCGTGGAGGAAGTGGAAGATCTTCCTTTCTGATGGACCGTGTCAAGGAGTTGATAGGATATGCACTCCTATACTTATTATCACAAGCTGATAGAGGAAGCTTTGGTTCCGCAGTTGGCCTCCTTGGGAGAAATCCCTGAGAAAATATTCAAAGCTGCAGCCTATTCCCTGGATGCCGGGGGAAAGCGACTCAGACCCGTTCTTCTCTTGGCATCCTGCGAATTGTGCGGTGGAAACTTGGAAGCTGCACTGCCCTATGCCTGTGCAGTGGAAATGATCCATACCTATTCACTGATTCATGATGATCTACCGGCACTGGATAACGATGATGAGCGCAGGCATCGACCGTCATGCCATGTTGCGTTTGGTGAAGACATGGCGATCCTTGCCGGGGATGGTCTCCTTTCTGCGGCAGGAGAGCTCATGTTCCGTGAAGCACTTCGCCTTCCGGATTCCCGTGGCGCGAAAGCCGGCTATGCTTTGATGAAGAGAGCCGGAATCTGCGGGATGGTAGCAGGACAGACGTTGGATGTCACGTTGGAAGGGCAGGAGGTCCAGGAAGCGAATGTCAGGTATATTCATGAGCATAAGACTGCAGATCTGATTACGGGAGCCGTCAAAGCAGGAATGTATCTTGCTGGATGTCCGGACGCGGATGTGGCTTATGGGACAGCGTTTGGCAGGCATCTGGGACTGGCTTTTCAAATGGTGGATGATCTGCTTGATGTCGTCGGTGACAGTGCCGTTCTCGGAAAGAAGACGGGACTGGATGCTGAGGCTGGAAAACAGACGTGGATCGCGCTTAGAGGCATTGACGGGACGAGGGATGACATCCAGTCTGAGACGAAGGCTGCGATAGAGGCTATTGCGCACTTTGGCGAGGATGCTGTATTCTTTACCTCGCTTGCACAGGATATGACAGGTAGAGTACAATAAGCTTATCAATGGAACATACGGCGGAAGGGTGGTATTTTGGATTGGCTGATTGAAATGATAACGAGTCCTTTTTATCTCGCACCCTTTACCGGTTGGTTCGTGGCGCAGGCACTGAAAATTCCGTTTTCAGCGATCGTACAGAAGAAGATTGACTGGAAAAAGTTCTTTTCCCCTGGAGGTATGCCAAGTTCACACACGTCCATGGTTGTTGCGCTGACTATGATGATTGCCTTTCAAAAGGGCACCGGCTCTGCGGAGTTTGCTATATCAGCTACCTTTGCGGCCATTGTCATGTATGATGCGGCAGGGGTGAGGCGTGAAACGGGAAGACAGGGAAAAGTGATCAACGAGATCATCGGAAGCTTCATCATGGAAGGTCGCCCGATTTCTGATCTGGAAATGAAAGAGATCGTTGGGCATACGCCTTTTGAAGTGTTTATCGGTGCGGTTGTTGGTATCCTATGTGCGCTGTTCTGGGTTTTTGTCCTGGGATAATCTTTTGGAAAGCAGTTAGGAGGTAAATCGTCATGATGGATCGTTTTCGCGAAGATGTAGTGGTTAAAAAAGGCAGAGTACTGGATGAAATCATGTATTATCTTTCAGCCGTGATCATGGTTTTGGCTGCACTCATTGCCATGTTTGAAATCAATATCGTGCTTTCCAGTATCGGGTCAGGGGAATTCTATGCCTTGGGTCTGGTTGTGTTCTTGCTTAATGCTGCTGTTGCGGTCTTGCTGTTCTTCTTCCGCGACAGACTCCGCACGGAATACGAATATACTTTTACCAATGGAACACTCGATTTTGCTCAGGTATACAACAATAAAAAGAGAAAGAGCCTGGGCTCCCTGAAGGTAAATAATGTGGATGCATTCGGTAAAGTCAGCAGTGGCTCTTTTCATCGATATATTTCCATGCAGGGTGTCAAGCAGAGCAGGTGGTTCCTTAACCGTGGTGCGGACCTGTATTACTTCTTTTTCCAGAAGGACGGAAACAAAAGGATCATCATCTTTGAACCACAGCCCGAAATGGTAGAGTATATCGAAGCTTATCTTCCCTTTGGAGCTAAGCAGGAGAACTGACAGACATGCAATTGAATTCCATATATCTGGACAATTCCGCAACGACCAAGCCGACACCGCAGGTCGTAGAAACGGTTATGAATGCAATGCAGGAGGAGTGGTACAACCCTTCTGCTCTTTATAAACCATCCATGGATGCGCAAAAGCATGTGGAAAAAGTGAGACATTCTGTTTTGAGTGCAGTCCATGCAGAGGGAGAGCGTCTCATTTTTACCTCATCTGGCACTGAGGCGGATAATCTTGCTGTTCTCGGACATTTGCACACAAGGCGGCAGAAGGGAAAGGTTCTCGCTTTTGCGGGAGAGCATCCGGCAGTACGCATGTGTATGGCGGAAGCGCAGCGAATGGGGTTTGTCACAGAAGAAATCGCGTCCGGCAAAGACGGCTGCGCTGACCTTGAAAAGCTGGAAAAACAGCTTTCGGCTGATGTCCAGATGATTATCATTATGCAGGTGAATAACGAGACCGGTGCGATCCAGCCAATCTCAGAAATTGTAGCCATGAGAAACCGGATCTGCCCCAATGCCGCCATTCATGTCGACGGTGTACAAGGTTTTCTCCGGGTACCAATGGATTTTCACAAGCTTGGAATTCAAAGCTACGCCCTTTCAGGACACAAAATCCATGCTCTGAAAGGTACAGGCGCACTCATCGCCCAAAAGAATCATAAGCTTTCCCCGCTTGTCTTTGGCGGGGGACAGGAAAACGGATACAGGTCCGGTACCGAGAATACACCGGGTATACTCGCGCTTGGAACTGCTGTAGAGACCTATCCTTCCGAGGGCAGCCGTGTAATGATGGAGCTTAAGCGACAGTTATGGGAAGGCATTCGTCACGGTATTCCTGAGGCAAGGCTCAATGGACCGACACTGGATTCGGCATATTGTGCGCCACATATACTGAATGTATCACTTGTTCCGGTACGCTCCCAGACGATGCTTTTTGCGCTAGAAGGGGATGGCATATTCGTTTCTGCTGGCTCTGCATGTTCTAGCCATAAGCAAAAGGTGTCTCAAGTCTTGACTGCACTCGGCTTGAACACGCAGGAAGCAGATTGTGCATTGCGCTTCAGCTTGAATCCGTTTATCACGCCGGATGAAATTAACGTTGTGATATCCAGAGTGTGCGAGCATTATGCTACACTTAAGCAATATGTCAGAAGGTAAGGGATGTTATGAGAGAACTCATTCTTGTCCGGTACGGGGAAATCTTTTTAAAAGGGCTGAATAGGCCCTATTTTATGCGTGCTCTGGTTGACAAAGTGAAAAATGCCGTTCAGCCGCTGGGCGGCAAAGTGATGCTGCGGGATGGACGAATTCTGGTTACCGACGCAGAGGATATGCAGGCAGCCCTGGAAGCTGTGACAAAGGTGTTCGGTGTCCATAGCGCCTGTATTGCCACAGAGGTAGAAAAAGAAGACTTTAATGTCATTGCACAGACTGCTATCAAACTGATGAAGGGGATGCAGGGGTCTTTTCGCGTGGAAAGCCGCAGATCGGACAAGAAATATCCCATGCAAAGCCCCGATATCAACAGAGAACTGGGGTACCGTATTCTCAATGCCTATCCGGAATTGCATGTTGACTTACATCATCCGGATCATACGCTGAATGTAGAAATTAGAGAGCAGGCTTACCTGTATTGTCGCGTTGTGCAAGGGGTTGGCGGTATGCCTGTGGGAACGAACGGTAAAGCCACACTGCTTCTTTCCGGCGGGATTGATTCTCCTGTGGCCGGATGGATGATCGCCAAGCGGGGAGTGCAGATCTCCGCTGTGCATTTCCATTCCTATCCCTATACCTCTGACCGTGCCAAGGAGAAGGTCCTTGACCTTGCGAGAATTCTTTCTGCTTCATGCTGCGGAATCAGAGTTTATGTCGTTCCTTTTACGGAAATTCAGATGGCCATTCATGAGAAGTGCCCGCAGGATTACACAACGCTTATCATGCGCAGGTATATGATGCGCATTGCCGAAAAATGTGCCGAGCGTGAAAAGGCTGGCGCACTCATCACCGGGGAATCCATAGGACAGGTTGCGAGCCAGACGATGGAAGCCCTCGGAGCGACAAACAGCGTTGTTCATATGCCGGTCTTTAGACCGCTTATCGGGTTTGACAAGTCAGACATTACAGAGATCGCAGTGAAGATCGGAACCTATGATACCTCTATTCTGCCTTACGAGGATTGCTGTACGGTGTTTACGCCACGTCATCCTGCCACCCATCCACGTATGGCCACCATTCTGAAAGGGGAAGAGCTTCTGGATAGCGACGCGCTTATCCAAAGGGCACTGGATGGGATAGAAATCGTTGAGGTATAATCGGTAGAAGATTCGTGTTTGATATTTTTTTCACAAGTCATAGTCTGCAAGCATTGCCAACCGATGCTAAACATGATATCATCCCTTTTGGAACCTTTGTTCCAGACTGATGAAGCATTAAATTAAAGGAGTGTGTTCATCCCATGGCCAAGAAAACTGTTGATGACATTCAGGTAAGTGGCAAGCGCGTTCTTGTACGCTGTGATTTCAATGTCCCGATGAAGGACGGCAAGATCACCAATGACAAGCGTATTGTTGCTGCGCTTCCTACCATTGAGAAGCTTGTGAAGGATGGCGGAAAGGTCATTCTTTGCAGCCATCTGGGCAAGCCGAAGAATGGTCCTGAGGCCAAGTTCTCGCTGGCTCCCGTTGCGGTTCGTCTGTCAGAACTGCTTGCAAAGACCGTAGTTTTTGCCGATGATGACAATGTTGTCGGTGAAAATGCAAAGGCTGCTGTGGCTGCGATGAAGGATGGCGATGTCGTTCTTCTGCAGAACACCCGTTTCCGCAAGGAAGAAACCAAAAACATCGAAGATTTCTCCAAGGAACTCGCTTCTCTGGCTGATTGCTATGTGGATGATGCCTTTGGTTCCTGCCATCGCGCACATTGCTCTACCGCTGGTGTGACTGCGTTCACCTCTCCCAATGTTGCAGGCTATCTGATTGGCAAGGAATTGTCCGTGATGGGCAAGGCTCTGGAGAATGCTGACCGTCCCTTCGTTGCTGTCCTTGGCGGTGCTAAGATTGAGGACAAGCTGAATGTCATTTCCAACCTGCTCGAGAAGGTCGATACACTTATCATCGGCGGTGGCATGGCTTTCACCTTCCTGAAGGCAAAGGGTTACGGTGTGGGTAACAGTCTGCTGGACGAAAGCAAGATTGATTACTGCAAGGATATGATGAAGAAGGCCGAGGAAAAGGGCGTAAAGCTCCTTCTGCCTGTTGATACCGTGTGCGTAAAGGCTTTCCCGGATCCCATTGATGCACCGATCGACACCTGCGTTGTTGATGCAGACAAGATCCCGGACGATATGGAAGGCTGCGATATCGGCCCCAAGACCCAGGAGCTGTATGCAGAGGCTGTACGTACTGCGGCTACCGTTGTCTGGAATGGACCGATGGGCGTATTTGAGAATCCCACCCTTGCTCAGGGCACTTTGAGTGTTGCCAAGGCCATGGCCGAGAGCAACGCGGTGACCATCATCGGTGGTGGCGACAGTGCCGCAGCCGTTGAGCAGATGGGTCTTGCCGATAAGATGACCCATATCTCCACTGGTGGCGGTGCTTCCCTCGAATTCCTGGAAGGAAAGACGCTTCCCGGTGTTGCTTGCCTTGACGAGAAGTAAGTAGATTGGTTCCCGCAGGGGTTTCTTTGCGGGAACTTCTCTTTTTACCACACATCGATTTGTGAAGGAGAAAAAAGATGCGTAAAGCAATTATTGCCGGCAACTGGAAAATGAACAAAACGCCGCGCGAGGCGACCGAGCTTGTAGAAGCACTCAAGCCGCTGGTGAAAGGTGCAGTATGTGACGTTGTTGTATGTGTGCCTGCTGTGGATATTGCCAATGCAGTGGCAGCGGCTGAGGGCAGCAACATCAAGGTCGGTGCACAGAACGTGCATTTTAAAGAAAATGGCGCTTACACTGGAGAGCTTTCTGCACAGATGCTTGTCGAAGCCGGCGCAGAATATGTGATTATCGGCCACTCGGAGCGTCGGCAGTATTTTGGCGAGACCGATTTTACCGTAAACAAGCGCGTTCTTGCTGCGGTAAAGGCGGGACTAAAAGTCATTGTCTGCGTCGGCGAGAAGAAGGAAGAGCGTGAGGACGGGTACACCGATGCGCTGGTAAGCTATCAGACGCTGGTGGCTCTTACCGGACTTACCGGTGAGCAGGTGAAGGATGTCATTATCGCCTATGAACCTGTTTGGGCTATCGGCACGGGTCTCGTTGCTACAGATGAACAGGCCAATGAGACGATTGGCGTTATCCGTAAGGCGATTGAAGGCAAGTACGGGAAAGAAGTTGCCGATGCAACCCGCATTCAATATGGCGGCTCTATGAAGCCTGCTAACGTGAAGGGCCTTATGGCTCAGCCGGAGATTGACGGCGGACTGATTGGCGGTGCCTCACTGAAGGCAGACGAATTTGCTCAGGTTGTAAATTACGATAAGTAATCAAAAGACGGGCTGTTGCAGCGTTTCGCATGGCAGCAGCCCGTTTTTGCAAACAGAGGAAAGATATGATTATTCGTAACGGAAAGCTTTTCACGGGAGAAGGTTTCACGGAAGGACTTGATGTCCGTATACACAACGGACGGGTACATGAAATCGGTTATCAGCTGGAAGCTGGATTGTATGAGCAGATTCTGGATGTGTCAGAGGATTTTATTCTCCCGGGCTTTGTAGATGTACACATCCATGCATTCAGAGGGCATGATACCATGCAAGGGGAGAACGCAGTACGCCAAATGAGTCGCGATCTCTACAGAGAAGGCGTTGCTGCATTCTGTCCTACCACGATGTCTGCAAGTATGGAGGATACCAAGCTGGCTGTAAAAGGCATTGCACAGGTTATGCATTGTCCTGAGACGCACGCAAGTGTTGTTTTGGGAGCGCATATGGAAGCGCCTTTTCTGCAGACAGCGAAAGCGGGCGCACAGCGCAAGGAGTATTTTACGCTTCCTGACTATCAATTGTTCCTCGATATGGCATGTGGGGAACCGGAAAATGTTCGCTTAATTACGATTGCACCGGAACTGGATGGGGCGGAAGCTTTCGTTCGGGAAGCCACTTCTAACGGTGTTCATGTCTCTGTGGGGCACACCAGTGCTGATGCAGAAAAGGTGCATCAGGCTGCAGACTGGGGCGCAGATCATATTACGCATACCTTTAATGCGCAGACTCCGCTTGCGCATCGTGCACCGGGGGTTCCGGGCGCAGCCCTTTCGGACGACAGATATTATACCGAGATGATCTGTGACGGTGTACACCTTCATAAGGATATTGTAAGACTGATTGCAAAAGCGAAAGGCAGCAGAAAAGCAGTTGCGATTACTGACGCAATGGAAGCGGCTGGTTTACCGGATGGCAAATACGCACTTGGCGGACAAGCTGTCTTTGTAAAAGGCAGCGAAGCAAGACTCGCGGATGGGACACTGGCAGGTTCTGTATTAACTATGCGCAAAGCAATGGAAAACTTGATTCATATCTTTGACATTGATCCTGTAAGCGCCGCAGCAATGTGTACAGAAACACCTGCGGATTCTATTGGCGAAAAGCTAGCCGGTAGAATGGTAGCAGGTGCACCTGCTCCGTTGACCCGTTGGAATAAAGACTTTCGCATGGTGGGAATCTTAGACTAAAAAAGGGCAGATGCCCTTTTTTAGTCTAAAGTATCAGAAGGAACCGCGTTTACTTAATTCATCCTGAACATAACCTGCCAGAATATCAACGATTCGCGCATTGCGTCCGCCACCTGCAACAATGACATCAGCATAATTCACATAATTGCGAATATATTTGTCGTACATTGGCTTAACTGTCGTGAGATATTGAGAGGCAATACCGTCAATGTCTCTTCCGCGCTCTTTAATATCGCGCTCAATTCGACGCAGAAGACAAATATCCGGTTCAACCTTCATGTACAGTTTGAGATACATGAGATCACGAAGTCTGTCGTCATGGAAGCAATGAATTCCTTCAAGAATCATCACGTCATGCGGCCAGATTAATTCTTCGGTATCAGCTCTGCGATGATTGGCGTAATCATAGCATTTTCTGGTGATGGGATTGCCCTGCGTGAGTGCTGTAATATCTGCCAACAGAAGATCATGATCAAAGATTTCAGGCTCATCATAATTGAGCAGCTTGCGTTCTTCGAAAGTAAGGTTCGGATGATCAAGGTAGTAGGCGTCTTGCTGAAGCACAAAACAGCGATCACCGATACGTGCTTTCAATTCTTCTGCCAATGTTGATTTTCCGCTTCCGCTGGCTCCGCAGATACCAATAAAAAGCATAGGCACCTCCCCAAATATGCTCAAAAGATAAAAGGCCTGAAAACAGGCCTTTAAACAGTAATCAATTCAGTGATTCCGTATCATTCTCGATGGAGACTTCTTCCACACTGCGGATGCCCCAACGAGCGACGACCATGGTCATATTCTGATTTCCCACGCTAAGGGTGATGGTATCATCCTTTATCTGGGTGATTGTTCCATAAATACCGCCTATAGTGCAAACACGGTCAGAAACCTTGAGGTTGTTGAGCATCTCCTTGACCTGCTTGTCCTTTTTCTGCTGCGGTCTGATGAGCATGAAATAGAACACAACAAAAATAAGCACCATGGGAAGAAGCGTTGTAATGATGGAAACTATAGGATTCACTTCAGCGAGCGCTTCAGCATCAGAAAGTACCTCGGAGCCGGCAGCAGCATCCTCTGCAATAGCGGTAGCAATCCCAGCAAGCTGGTAAAGAAAATTCATACGGAACAAACTCCTTTCGAAATGTCGTAAGGATTATAGCAGGAATGAAAATAAGGTACAAGGGAAAGATTCGTACATTGTGGTATGACAAGCCTGTGTGATAAATGCAATTTAAACAAATCCTGTCCTCCGGGATGAGAGTTTTTATAGGCGCACAGGGCTTTCCTGCGCGTTTTGCCGTTGACATTCAACAGGGGTTGATATACTATTTTTCGGTATGGTTTGATCTTTTAGAACCATGAATGTCGGATATTGGAGGAAGCTCCTGCATGAAAAAGATTCTTTGTTTTTTCTTGTCGCTATGCTTGCTGATCGGCTGCATTCCTGCACTTGCTGCGGAAACCACGCTGGAAGTCAGCTTTTATGGTATGACATTATTGCCGAGTGGCGAATGGCGTTCCTCTGCATTATCCGGTTCATTCACAGTACTTCAGGATGGCAACAACGTTGGCAAACTGACTGTGAATGCTTTTGGGTCAACCAAACTTACACTCAATAGCGG
>JAFUZB010000390.1 GCA_017476845.1 Clostridia bacterium | reverse complement strand
GGCCTTCCTCGGTGTGCTCCTTGGACTCGGTGCTGCCGTACTGTACGCCTCGGTCGTTCTGATCAACAGCGATCTCCATGAAGTTCCAAGTATTGACCGCACGATCATCCAGCTCCTTGCAGCCGGTATCGTTGTCGCTCCCTATACCGCCTTAACCGGCGGCTTTGCCTTGCCATCCCTGCAAATGGGCGACTGGCTCCTACTGCTTCTGCTTGCCTTTGTGCACACCGCACTGGCCTACCTTCTGTATTTCTCTTCCATGACCCATCTGTCCACCCAGACCATCGCCCTGCTCAGTTATCTTGACCCGGTGACCGCAGTGCTGCTCTCGGCTTTTTTCCTTCATGAACCCCTGGGAACCCTTGGCATCATCGGTACCGTCCTCATCCTGACCGCAGCTGTCTTAGGCGAGCTTCCGGAAAAAGCCTCCGGTCCTATGGAGGAAGAATAATGCAGCTCAGATGCGTTGTGGAGCGGATTACCTATCGAAACGATGAGAATGGATTTTGCATACTCAAGGGACGCGTGAAAAATCAGGAGGAGCTGGTAAGCTTTGTCGGGACATTTCCCGCTGTTCCCGCGGGTACCATCCTCACCTGTGAAGGAGACTGGAAGATCGATGCCCGCTATGGCAAACAGTTTGTTGTCGTCTCCTATCGCGAATCTCTTCCTGCCACGGTGTACGGCATCGAAAAATACCTCGGTTCTGGGCTGATCTCAGGAATCGGTCCCAAAAACGCAAGAAAAATCGTGCAGACCTTTGGTGAAGATACACTGCGTGTGTTGGACGAGACACCACAGCGCCTTATCGAAGTGCCCGGACTTGGGAAGAAACGCGTGGAGCGGATCGTTCTCTCTTGGGCTGCGCAGAAGGATATCAAAGAGATCATGGTCTTTCTCCAGTCTCATGATGTCTCCACAGCCCATGCTGCCAGAATTTATAAACAGTATGCCGGTGACAGTCTCAGGGTACTTCGTGAAACACCCTATCGTCTTGCCGATGATATCTGGGGAATTGGTTTTGTCACCGCAGACAGAATCGCCCTTAAGCTGGGCATGAAGGAAGACAGCTATGACCGCCTGCGCTCCGGCCTCCTCTTTGCTCTCTCCCAGTTTGGCAATGAAGGCCACTGTTATGCCCTTCGCAGTCAACTGACAGCGCATGCAGCCAAGCTTCTTGGGGTATCCCCCGAAAGTCTCACTATGACCCTGGACAGTATGATCTCCGAGAAGGATCTTCTTACAGAGGAAGTCATCGTCGAGGATAGCAATACAGGCATTCCTGAGCAGGCTACCGCTTTGTTCCTTCCCGCACTTTTCTATGCCGAGCTTGGTGTAGCCCGAAGACTGATCCGTCTGCTCGCGGCAAGGAGTCAAAAATCACTTCGCGCGGATGACAAAGTCATTGCCCGCCTCATGGACAAAACCGGGCTCATGCTTGATGAAAAACAGCAACTGGCCGTACAGATGGCACTCACCCAGAAAGTGATGGTGCTTACGGGCGGACCGGGTACCGGAAAGACGACCACACTCCGCGCTATTCTGACCGCATTCCAGCTTTATGGCCTGTCCGTCTCCCTCGCTGCCCCGACCGGACGCGCCGCCAAACGCATGACAGAAGCGTGCAGCCAAACTGGACTCACGCTGGAAAGCAAAACCATCCACAGACTCCTTCAGTTCCAGCCGCCCCAAGGCTATGAAATGAATGAGCAGCATCCCTTGACGGGCGATGTGCTCATTGTGGATGAATGCTCGATGATCGATCTCACCCTATTTTACAGCCTCCTCAAGGCTATCCCGGATGCTATGCGTTTGATACTCATCGGCGATGTCGATCAGCTGCCATCCATCGGTGCGGGAAACGTACTCTCAGACCTTCTGGAAAGCCGCGTTATTCCCGCGGTTAGGCTGACACAGATCCATCGTCAGGCAAGCGGATCTGGGATCATCACCAATGCGCATAGAGTCAATCGCGGCATTTACCCGGACTTCACCCGCGGCCCCGACTGCGACTGTTTCTTTCTCGTGGCAGAGAACAATCCCTCAATCGTATCCACCGTTCTCTCCCTTGTCAGTCAGCGCCTCCCCAAAGCCTACAGCCTTCATCCCACGTTAGATATCCAGGTGCTCGCTCCCATGCAGCGGGGAGAGACAGGATGTGTTGCGCTCAACAATGCTTTGCAGTCCGTTCTCAACCCCCACGGAGATTCCCTTAACCACGGTGGCATTCTCTTCCGCATTGGGGATAAGGTGATGCAGATCCGTAACAATTACGACAAGGAAATCTTTAACGGTGACATCGGTTTCGTCCGCGCCATCACCGATGAAAAAGAGATGGATGTAGACTTTGACGGACGTCTTGTCCGCTATGAATCCATGGAACTCGACGAACTCATGCTGGCCTATGCCGTCACCGTGCATAAGGCACAGGGCAGCGAATTCCCAGTCGTTGTCCTTCCACTGTCCATGTCAGCCTATCCCATGCTGCAGCGCAATCTGATTTACACTGGAATGACCAGAGCCAAACGCCTGCTTGTTTTGGTGGGTGATTCGCGTGCCCTCTCCCTCGCCGTCAACCGCGCAGATGGCCTGCACCGTCAGACCTGGCTGGCCCCAAGGCTGCATTTGCTCGCAGAAAATCAGGGATTAGGAGGCATTTAGACCGAAGTCGGTTTGTTTGTGCAGTGATTTTTGCATCCCGTTTGCCAATATGATATACTTCCTACGTTTATCCTACTTTGCTGTTTGACACGGAGGTCATGCCCATGTCCAGGCGTCTGACGTTTCTTCTGCTTACCTTGGTCCTCATTGGTCTGTGTCTTCCCGCAGCCGCGAGTTCATTGTTTACGATTCACACTCGTGCCCCTAAAGCGACCGAAACAGCGACTGTAACGCCCACACCCACACCCACACCGACTCCGTCGCCTTCACCCTCTCCTGAAAATACGCAGGTTTCTGACAATAGCGGAGTCAACGTCATTACCCTCACAACGCAGGAGCCCGAGCCTACGCCGACCCTGGTTCCCTGGGCAACGCCTACCCCTTATGTCCATATCGTCGGTGGTCCTGCGGATCCTACACTCGCGCCTCTCCCGGAAAGAGAAACGGTAGATGTACTTCCCATTGACTTTTCTCCTGGAAAAAAACCGCTTGAGGAAGGCTATATTGGCGAATGGGAATATGAGGATCCGACCATTCACGTGAAAATTGAGCAAGGCCGGGAGAATGAGACAACCTATTATATCTGCGAGGTTCGCATTGCAGATGCAAGTCAGCTGCGTACTGCATCTGCAGACGGATTCGACTCCAATATGGTCATGCCCGGTACACAGATTGCCAAGCGTATGAACGCAGTGGTTGCCATTGATGGGGATTACTTTTTCTATACAGAGGCCGGCTATATTCTGCGCCAGGGCAAGCTCTATTTGGATAAACTCCGTGGCGGACGTGACGTGCTCCTGATTGACGAGGATGGCGATTTTCATATCCTGCGCAAGGCCAAGCGCGGCGAGGGAGTCTCCGAGATCAATGGAAAAAAGGTCATCAATGCGTTCTTTTTCGGTCCTGTCCTGGTAGAGAACGGAGAGCTTGGCAAGGAATTCCGGTATACAGATATGGCGTATACCTATAATTCGCAGCGCATGGCGATCTGTCAGATCGGTAAGCTGCACTACAAAATCATCTGCTGCGAATCTCCCCACCGCGGCTCCAAGGGCATGCTGTTGGAAGAGTTTGCCCGCTTCTGCCAGTCCAAGGGTGTGCAGACTGCCTACAATCTGGACGGCGGTGACTCCACCATGCTGTTTTTCCGTAATGAAAAGATCAACGATGTTGACAATCCGAATGCCCGGCCGCTGGCAGATATTCTGTATTTTGCATCAGCATATTCCGGTGAGTAAAAGAGGCCTTTTATGACATATGGTACGATGCTGATTGTGAGCATCCTTGTATGTTTTCTCTATGATTTGCTCCGTGTTAAACGCGCAGCGCTTCCGGTAAAAACCTGTCTGATTTCTCTGCCCCTCATTCTTTTGTGCGCCATCGTCTTGTCGCGCCTGACCTACGTCCTGTGCTTTCTGGATCTGGAAATGTTTGATGAATACTGGGTGGAGGATGTCCTTCTCTCAAAGAAAATCACTGAATTTTCTGTGTTTGGCGGCGCAGTTGGAGCGTGTCTTGGCGTCTATCTCGCAGCGCGGTTGACCCACGCCCGGTCCCTTCCCTATCTTGACGCGTTTGCACCTGCCGGGGCACTGCTGCTTTGTGGCATCCGTATCGCAGAAATTCATCAGGGAAGACTCGGTGCCGGCATGTATATTCCAGAGGGCAGCCCTCAGGCACGCTTTCCGCTTGCCAACACCAACGATTGGGGGGAAGCCTTTCTCTCCGTTTTCCTGTTGGAAGCAGCAGTTGCCCTACTCGTGGCCATTCTCTTCTCCGTGCTTCCCGGGCTGAAGGCAGGGCGCTGTTTTACCTATACGGTTCTCTATCTAGCCCTGCCCCAGATTTTCTTCGAAAGCCTGAGGGCCATCTCCATGCGCTGGGGCTTTGTCCACATTGAGCAGCTATTCTGCGGTCTCCTCGTCCTTTTGATGGTTTTTCTCGGCTGCAGGAAGGTGCATATGGCTTTTACTCCACGGTTTCTCCCTGTGCTTGGTGTGATTGGATGTATTGGCATCATCGTATTTGTCGAGTTTGCGCTGGATAAGTTTGCGATTCCCGATCTCCTTTGCTATGGCATCATGATCCTTGCACTCTCCGGGATGGCTGTCCTCGAACACTACACACTCCACAGGCTGGATCGGGCCGAATGAAAAAAGGGATGCCGTAAGACATCCTTTTTTCAGCCGCTTGGTTACCTTTTGATCTCTATCGTGATGCGTTTTTTCTCGGGTTCGGGCGTCGAAGTAGGTTCCGAGGTAGCTTCCGGCGTGATCACCGGTGGCACTGTCACTTCGGGGCTTTCTGTGCTTTCCTCCATAGGAAGCTCCTCAACGCTTGTGATGCTGATCTTCCGCTCCACATCAAAGGAGTCCTCAAAGGGAACATAGACACCGGTGCGGAAAAAAGTATGAATCACTTCAAAATGCGGATGCTCGCGCCAGGTTCCACCTGTGGGATTGGAAACATTGTTGAGTTCAATGTCCGGGAAAGCCTCCTTGATCTCTCCAATCTGTGCCCAACTCAGCGACACATTGCTTCCTCGGTTGATCGAACGGCAGGTCCACAGTCTCTTCAGATTCGGGAGGGTAAAGATCGGGGAAATATCCTCAATGTAATTATAGGAGATATTCAGATCCATCAGATGTTCCAGCCCGGTAAGCGGGGAGATATCCTTGATCCGGTTGGTGAACAGCTCCAGATATTCCAGATTCTTCAGCGATCCTATGGGCGTAATGTCCTCCACCTGATTGCAGGCAATAATCAAAACACGAAGCTCGGGAAGATCATAGAGGAAGCTGATATCCTTGACTGCATTGTGTCCAAAATCAAGTGCACGCAGGTTCTTGCAGTACCTCACCAGGGAGATATCGATGTCCCCGTGTGTCCTGGCATTGGACATGTGCAGGGTAGAAAACGCTGTCTGGTCGGTGCGCACCTCATGCTCATAGAACTGGATCGTCCAACCGAATTCGATGCCCGGAAAGCGCGCCTCCAATTCTTCGATCTGCGCTCTCTGTACAGGCGAGGCAAACATGTCGACATGCTCAAGTCCTGTAAACGCCGACAGGAAGTCATAGAACGCATCCCAGTCGGTCACACGGTTATCCTGAAGATCAATGGATACCGAGGCGGTATCATAGGATGATTCTCCAAAGGTTACCGTATCTGCACGGGCAGAGGTACAAAGCCCAAGCAGTATGAGAAAAGCACACACACAACCTATGTATTTTCGCACTTTGGCGCTGCCTCCTTTGATGATATGCGCTATTGTAGCATGCACAAACAGTCCGGGCAACCCCGGGGAAAGGACAGCCATGTTTACCGAACAGGAGCTTACCTCCATTCGTCCAAGTCAGAGACAGCTTCATATTCAGCAGCTCGGCTTCTATGCCTTCATCCATTTCACCGTGAACACCTTTACCGACAGGGAGTGGGGAGACGGTAGCGAGGACCCATCCGTCTTTTGTCCGGAAGACCTGGATGCCCGTCAATGGGCAGAAGCCATCCGTGATGCGGGGATGAAGGGAATCATTCTCACCTGCAAGCATCATGACGGCTTCTGCCTGTGGCCCACCCGCCTGACCTCCCACTCTGTTTCGTCCAGTCCCTGGAAAGCGGGGCAAGGGGATGTGGTGCGCGAAGTCGCAGATGCCTGCAGGGATACAGGGTTGGCCTTCGGCATCTATCTTTCCCCCTGGGACAGGCACGAACCCCTGTACGGTTCCGGTAAGCCATATAATGATTTCTTTGTCGGACAGCTGACAGAGCTCCTCACCGGATACGGCCCGGTCTTCGCAGTCTGGTTTGACGGCGCATGCGGCGAAGGTCCAAACGGCAAACGGCAGACCTATGACTGGGAAAGGTACTATGCTGTAGTCCGCTCCCTGCAGCCGGATGCCTGCATCTCCGTATGCGGGCCGGATGTGCGCTGGTGCGGGAACGAGGCCGGTCAAACCCGGGAAAGCGAATGGAGCGTGGTCTCATCGCGCATGCTGGATACCGAAAAGATCGCAGACAAAAGCCAGAAAGCGGATAATGCGGAATTTCGCCTGCGTACGCTCTCTGCACGAGACCGGGATATAGGTTCTAGAGAAGCACTGGAGGGGGAGAGCGAGCTTGTCTGGTATCCGGCCGAAGTCAATACCAGTATCCGTCCCGGCTGGTTCTGGCATGAAAGCGAAAATGATCAGGTAAAATCAGTCGACCAACTGCGCGATATCTATATGCGTTCCGTAGGCGGCAACGCCATGTTCCTTCTCAATATTCCGCCGGACAAACGCGGCCGTCTCTATGAAAGAGATGTATGCACGCTTCGGGAATTCGGAACCTGGCTAACCTCTGCCTTTGCCCACAACCTGGTCCAGGAGTCCTTTCTCAGCGCAGATTCCCTGCCTGAAACAAATCTGGCCCCTCTGCTAAGCACAAATCAGACCCTTTCCTGCTGCTGGGCTGCGCCAGGGAAGGCTCCGGTTTTGACGCTTAGGCTTCCCGATCCTACTGCACTTGGACTTCTCGATATACGGGAAGCGATCTGTGACTCCCAGCGCATCGAGCGCTTCACCGTGGATATCAGCATGGACGGCAAAGCATGGGAAACCGTGTATGCCGGCACCACCATCGGTGCGCGGAAGCTCATTGATCTCCAAGGCCACAGCGCATGCTATCTCCGCCTGACTGTCCTTGCCTCCCGTCTCTCCCCGCATTTTGCCTTCATGGGTCTATATCCGGCAATTTGACTTTTATCACCGCATGCACCATAATTCTGAGGTGCCAGATGCTGTGGAAGGAGGAGCCGTATGCCAAGCAGGATAACCCATGTCGTCCCCGGCTCCATCGCCTCCCGTCTTGGCCTGAAGGCCGGGGATGAGATGCATCTGATCGCAGGAGAACCCGTCATTGATCAGATTGATTATCAGGCACTGACAGCACAGCGTGTCTTCGACATGGACATCCTCACGCTGGAGGGTGAAAAGCGCACCGTACATGTCAAAAAGCAGGACTGGGAACCGCTTGGTATTACGCTGGACCAGTCCATCGTGTCTGCTCCCCGTCCCTGCACCAATCACTGCATCTTCTGCTTTATTGACCAGATGCCGCCGAACATGCGCAATACCCTCTACGTCAAGGATGATGACTGGCGCCTTTCTCTGATGATG
>JAFUZB010000389.1 GCA_017476845.1 Clostridia bacterium | reverse complement strand
CCCAACGTCATCATCTCGCGCCGTCCCTGTGCCCTGCTCAAGAACGTCAAGCATCAGTCCCCCATCACGGTGGACACGGAAAAGTGTGTGGGCTGCAAGTCCTGCATGCAGATCGGCTGTCCCGCCATCGCCGTTATTGGGGGCAAGGCACGGATCGACACCACGCTGTGTGTGGGATGCGATGTCTGCACACAGATGTGTCGCTTCTCCGCCCTCGTCCGGCCTGAAGGGAGGGACGCCTAATGGCAGTGAAGAACATTATGATCGTCGGTGTCGGCGGTCAGGGCAGCCTGCTGGCCAGCAAGCTGCTGGGGCATCTTCTCCTGAGCAAGGGGTATGACGTCAAGGTCTCGGAAGTCCACGGCATGAGCCAGCGCGGCGGCAGTGTGGTCACCTATGTGCGCTTCGGCAACAAGGTATACAGCCCCATCATCGATCAGGGCGAAGCGGACCTGATCGTCTCCTTCGAGCTGCTCGAGGCTGCCAGATGGCTTCCCTACCTGCGCCCCGACGGAAGAATCGTCACCAATACCCAGCAAATGGACCCGATGCCGGTCATCACCGGTGCCGCAGTCTATCCTGAGCATCTGGTGGAAAAGCTGCAGGGTATGGCCTCTGTGGATGCCATCGACTGTCTTTCCCTCGCCACCCAGGCGGGAAGCGCCAGAGCAGTCAACATTGTCCTCATGGGACGCCTTTCCAGGTACTTCGACTTTTCCGTGGAAGACTGGATGCGCAGTCTCGAGGCATGCGTACCGCCAAAGTTTCTTGCTCTCAACCAGCGTGCCTTTGCGCTCGGTCGCGGAAATGACTGATGATCCAAGAAAGTACTGTGCCTGAAAGGAGATAGCCCTATGGAGGAATGGAGAAAAGGTGTCGTCAGCGGAAATACCATCATCAACGCCTCCATGCTCAACTCAGCAGGAGCGATCGGACCGGAGGCCTATCAGCAGATCGTGGGGCTGATCTTTGAAGAAAGCGCCGCGCGCCAGGGCATGGAAATCTCCCACATGATCCGTTACCTGGGTGTATCCTGGGTGATGCTCGCCATGACACTGGAGATCAAGTCCCCTGCCCTCCCCGGAGAAACGCTCTCCTGGTCCAGCTGGCAGTCAGGACGGGACGGCAAGGTATGGCGCAGGGAAACCGAGCTCCTGCATGCAGACGGAACACCGGCAATCTACGGTGCAACCTTCGTTTCCCTCCTGGATATCCGCACCCGGCGAATCTGCCGAGACGAAAAAACGCTTGACCGGCTGAACTTTCCCGAAGGAAAGAAGCTGATCAAGGAAGCTTCCAGCCGTGCGGAATATGATCTCGATGCATTTCATGAACAGCATATCCGCAAGGTCTATCCCAGCTGGATTGACGAGCTCGGTCACACCAACAATCACCGCTACGGTGAGATGGGATATGATGCGCTCTCCGAGGAGAAGAGGCTATCCCTCATGCCTGACTTAAGTCGGCTGGAGCTGTATTTCTTCAAGGAGCTCAAACTTGGCGAGTCCGTCTCCGTCAGAGCCCAGGAATCCGACGTGCAGGCACAGGTCCTTGGTGTATCCACCACCGACCTAAAGCCCTCCTTCCTGGTTCGCTATGCCTTTGATCCCGGTCTTTCCCAAAGGTTCCCGGGCGAAGCGCACTGCATTCTTCCCGGATCCTGACGCCTGTCACCGTCGCTTCGTGAGACCCGCTTTACAGGAACCAAGTCTATGTTCATAACCCAAAGAGGTTCGGGCATTTGCTCGAACCTCTTTGCTTGATTTCCTGCCTTCTTGCCTCTTGGCAAAGATAGCTGGTAAGGCTGCAGCACTGTCCCATTTGATCATTGACGGCAACTCTCATTCAGGGTAATTCATGGAAAAGTTGGTCTGCAGTGATTTCATTGGTGATGATATGCCTGTGCGCATTTCTCTCCAGCCCGTTCAATGTAATCAAGGTGACATGGATGGCCTTTGTCGTTTTCGTTTCTTCTCGGAAAACCTCGCGTTTTCGAATCAAAGCTTCCTCGTCGGACGCACTGATCGCGTACTTTCCCGTAGTATATTTCATTTCGCACAGGTTAATCACATCATCTTTGCGGTCAAGCAGCATATCGACCTGCGCCCCTGGGGTAGCTTTCTTGCTGTGCCATGCGCGTTCTTGACTGCTGACGCCAAGAATGCCTAACGCATTCTTGGTCTGCCGGGAATGGAGAAGGCAAACGCGTTCAAAGGCTAGACCACACCAATTGTCATAGGCCGGTGTATCCATCCGATTCATCCATGAATCGATCTCCTGATTGCGGATCCATGTCAGATGGAACAGCGCCAGGGAATCAATCAGCTGAAAGACAAATCCTATCGAGCTCTTGGTAAAGTCGGAATACTTCCGTATGAATCCACATTGCTCCAGTTCATCCAGGCATTTTGTCAGTTCCTTTCCCTGCGGCATGCCCTTCACTTCAAGCAGTT